>JBAYCO010000080.1:0-11132 GCA_041668685.1 Victivallaceae bacterium
CTCGCGCAGAGTCTGCTTTTTCTACTGTGCATCTGGGGCTGCCTGGCTATTTATAATTCCAACACGCTCGGCGCTTCCCCGCTGTATTTCGTGGGAAGGCAGCTTCTCTGGCTGGTTACCGGAATGATAGTCATGCTGCTGGCGCAGCGCGTACCGTTCAGTTTCTACAGCGAAAACGCCCTCACCGCCGCCGCGATAGCTTATATTTCATTGCTGGCGGTACTGCTTTGGGGAACCCGGATCAACGGCATGCGCGGCTGGTTCACGTTCGGTTGGACATCCGCTTCGATACAGCCTTCGGAATTTGCCAAACCGTTCTTTATCCTGCTGCTCTGTCACATTGCCGTAAATGGCAAAAACAAACTGAAAACTTTCCTGCGCCTGGCGGCGGCGACTTTATTATGGCTGATACCGATCCTGCTTCAGCCGGACGCCGGCACCGCCCTAGTTTATCTGCTGGTTTTCCTGATTGTCTGCGTTCTTATCGGTACGCCGTTCAAATACCTGCTGACGCTTCCCGCCCTGCTGACTCCGGTAGCGGCCTGGGCGCTTTACCGCAATCCGTATATTCTCAAGCGGTTTTCCGGTTTCTGGGATCCGGCCAGCGATCCGCTCGGCAGCGGCTGGCACATACGCCAGTTTCAATTCACTATCGCCCGCGGCGGCTGGTTCGGGGTCAAACTAGGGAAAGCCGCCTGGTCAAACTCATATCTGCCCCTGTCACACAGCGATTCTGTTTTCGCGACCATCGCGGAGTCCTTGGGATTTGTCGGCGCTCTGCCGATCCTGATACTTCTCGGAATCGTGTTCTTTTCCCTGTACCGTCTTTCCCTGCGCCTGCGGGGACAATACCAGAAACTGTTCATTATTTCCATGCTGTCCCTGATAATAATCCAAACGTTGATCCACATCAGCGTAAACGTGGCTTTACTGCCGCCTACCGGTCTGACTTTGCCGCTGTTAAGTTACGGAGGCAGTTCGCTTTTATCGACACTGCTGGCTTTTGGAATTATCCTGAGCGCCTTGAATCATCATTCTCCCGAAGAAGCACACAGTTATTATAATTGAGCGCCAGCCGGGACATGCAAATTGCGTACCTTAAAATATTACGCCGATTTATCTGTAATATTTATCGGGATTATGAATGAAATAATAATCATACGGGCCAAGACGCGGAAGCTTGATAAAAGGACGTCCGTTAGAATCTATTTTTTCCTCAAATTTCCCATACCACCATGGTTTTGGCATGGAGTCCGTAGGCTTTTTAATATAGCCGTCTTCGCGGATTTCATGAATGATCTGATTTACCCATTTATATTTAACGGCAACATCCGCAAATTCCAACCAGTTGCCGGTAGAATTATTTTTGTACATTTTTTTACGAAATTCTTCAATAGAAAGTCCCATTTTTTGCGCTACCGGCCCCAGTATCCTTTTTTCCAGCCTTTTCATAAATTTGAGATTTTCATCCATTTGAGTTGAATTTCCCCAGAGAAGCCCAGACATTTGGTGGTGAAGAATGAGTGCATTGGGATAGGCGAAAGAATGCTTTGCCCGAGTTGTGATAATTGCAGCCATGCTCGCCGCGAAAGTTTTAACAACTACATAAACCGGCGCTTTGCTTGATTCCATCGCCCGTATGATTCGCTCGCCGGCTAATACAGAGCCGCCTGGACAGCTGTTTATAACGATAAATATCGGCTCTTTTTCAGATTGATTATTATAAAAATTGACTCTCTCGGCAACGTATTTGCCCGCACCGGAAAGGATAACCCCGTCAAGCGTAATTCGACGGTCACTGATTCTCATGCCTCCTTTGTCGTCCAGGGGCAGCTCAGGATGTTTAACAGAGTCTTGAACTTTGTCGCGCCAAGCTGTTTGTTCGGCAAAAAACTGATTTTTCAATTTGATTTCATTCAGTTTTTTTTGCAATTCCTGGTTCAGCTTCATTTTCTCAAGGTTGAATTTTGCTATTTCATTTTGGAGTTTTTGGCTTTCCTGGATGTTTTTTAATTTCTCTTTTTCATTTTCAAATTTGAGCGCTGATATTTTGAGATTGTTCTGTCCTTGTAAAATAGCATTTTGCATCTCAATTTTACGCTTTTGAATTCCCATCTTTGCCAGCTCATTATCAAGTTTCAAGGTCTCAACGGCTTTTTCTATCGCCATTTTATTTTTTGCCAGTTCAAGTTCCAGAAGTTCTTTTTTCTGTTTCTGTAAAGCCGATTTATATTCCGTATCAATTTTCTCAAGTTTCAAGACTTCAATGGCT
This sequence comes from Victivallaceae bacterium, assembly GCA_041668685.1. Lineage (GTDB taxonomy): Bacteria > Verrucomicrobiota > Lentisphaeria > Victivallales > Victivallaceae > JAHOYW01. Next base: position 2,273 of record JBAYCO010000080.1, read on the forward strand.
TTTTGTATCGCCATTTTATTTTTTGTCAGTTCAAGCTCCAGCAGTTCCTTCTTCTGTTTTTGTAAAGCCAACTTATATTCCGTATCAATTTTCTCAAATTCAGCCTTTAGCTGCGCGATTTGGCTTTTCAAAAGAGCGACTTTGCTTTTAAGTTTTTCATTATCAAGGGCATTCTGGATTTCAAGGCGTTTTTTTTCAAGAATAGACTGCATTATATCGCGTTTTTGTTTCTCTTGCTTCAGGCTGTTATTCAGTTCCAAACGCTCTTTGTCCATCTTTAAAGCCTTCAGCATATCTTCCGCTTTATTTTCTGCCGGCGGCTTCTTAACTATACTATCCTTATCATTGGCGTTGAGCGTAAATGTGGAAACAATCAGGCAAAAAGTAAAACGTAGAACAAATAACATAATTCGATTTACCGGCAACATAAACAATCCTCCTGTTTGAATTCTTTAAAATAAGATTTTACCGTGATAGAGCTAAAATATATTGATATAGAGAAGATTCAAACTTACTACTTTTCTTATTTCAATATTTCACGTTTAAGAAAATAACGTAGTGACAGAAAATAAGATGTTATCCTATTGTTAACGGCTGGGGACAGCCGTGGCTACATCGGCAAACGCAGGTAAAAGATAAATGATGCAGCCGCCCCTGTCCCCAGGGGCGTAAGCGACATTAGAGGTTTGACTTAACACTAGATCTAGCTGCATGTGAAATTTAATAGGAAGTAGTGCCGGGAGCAGCCTTGCTCCGGCATCTAAAATCAATGATTTCAGTGAAATCCATGGCTGTTTGTCGCGGAGCAAGGCTGCTCTCGCGACTACTAAAAACATCATGAAACATTACACTTGAGGATGAATAATCAGCAATCGATCTCGATAATATCCATGTAAGTGCCTTTATTCAGCATTTCCGCGGGACCTGATTCGCTGACCCGGAGACCGTTTTCCCAGCGCAGGCCGAAGTCCTCATCATGGAAAAAAGTGTCAGCCTGGAAAGTCATGTTCGGCTCCAATATATATTCACTGATGCTTTCCATCCAGGGCTGTTCCACTTCCATCAGGCCAAGCCCGTGACAGGGGCCGTACAGATAGTATTTTTCCATTCCGGAGGCTTTGACCATTTCCTCATATTTGATCGTAACTTCTTTGGCCACGGTGCCGGCGCGGACAAGTTCAAAGGTTTTGTAGTGCATCTCTTTTCCGTACTCAATCAGGCGGCGCTGCCGGTCGGTCATTTTTCCGAGACAGATCGGACGCCCGACAGACGGTGAATAACCATCCACTTTCCCGCCGACATTGATCTGAACAATATCGCCTTTCTCCAGCTTGCGATGAGTTCCGCGGGAAATGGCGTTCGTGGTCTTCTTTCCGCCGAAAGAGTAAACCGTGTGAGCTTCGCATTCCGCGCCGTTCGCGTAAATCGCGTTGATCGCCACCCCGGTCAGCTCCAGTTCAGTCATACCGGGTTTAACGGCTTTCAGCATCGCTTCGAGCGCTATCTCGCCAATCCGCAGCCCTTCACGCAAACAGGCCAGCTCGGCAGGTGACTTAACAGAGCGCAGTTTGGCGGTAATATGGTCGGCGTTAATAATTTCGGCATCAGGATAAGCTTCTTTGAGTCCTTCGTACATCGCCATATTCGTACAAAGGTAGCCCGCTACACCGATCCGTTTCACGCTTTTGACGCCAATCGACTCGAACACATCATTAAAACTGCTTCCGGCATGACCGGGGTAAGCCGGATTGGCGGTTTCGCGATAATGCCGCACCTTGTGAATGTTCTCCATCGGACTGCGGCCCGCGGCGAATTCGCCGGATTCCAGACCAACCATCAAGGCTGATTTGCCGGACGGGGCAATCGCCACACCGCCCATTTCAAAAAGCGGCCAGAAGTTTGAGAAATACCGCACGTTGGAAGCGTCGGCGTCGCTGGAATTAGCAACCAGCACATCAATTCCCGCATCGGCAATTAATTTTGCCGCACGGGCTCTGCGTTCGGCATATTCTTCGATCGGGATCATCGGTCCATTACTCATTTTCGGTTCTCCTGTTTATAAGATTGGTTCTGTCAAAACTTTCGTTCTGTAATTTTGTTTATGTTATTGGCTTTTAATTACTTATTGGGAATTTTTCACTTTACCCGTTTTCATATGCCTGAAAAACAAAGATTTTTTGTTTTTTAGAACACTTTTTCATCACTTTGCCGCCGCTTTTTTGTCAACGGTCAAAATCGTATAAATAGCGACCGCAGGGAGTGGTTTATGCCGATTTTGCGCCTTTACAAAGAAGCAAGGCAAGGTACCGCGCACCACTCCGTTCACGCTCAAAAAACTCGCATCTTTGCAAAAAATTTGCAAAGCCTCGTTTTTTGAGAAAGGTACTATCCAAGCGCAATAAATTGCGCAAAATTTCGAGCCGTCAAGAGGCTCGACCAACGCTTTCGGCCGTTGGATCACCGAGGCGTTGCATCCGCCTTTTTTTTCATAAAACTTTTGACACTATCAATTAATTGGCTACGCCGGGGCTCAAGCTTATGGTCCGGCGGTGCTAATCGTTTCTTACGGTTGGCTGCACGCCGTAACGATGACAGGCAAGAAGATGTTTTACGGCAGCATCAGCATCAGGAACCGGCGTAAACAAATCAAGATCATCTTCATTTATCTTCTCGTTTTTCAACAGGCCGTTACGGAACCAGGCAAAGAGGTCTTCCCAGAATTCCCCGCCGACGGTAATGATCGGAATGCGATTGATTTTGTTGGTTTGCACCAGGGTGATGGATTCAAAGAATTCGTCCAGAGTTCCATAACCGCCGGGAAAAACTATAACCCCGACTGAATATTTGAGGAAACACACTTTCCGGATGAAAAAATAACGGAAGAACAGACTGTGGGTCTGGAATTTGTTCGGAGTTTGTTCGTTAGGCAATTCGATATTGAGACCGATTGACTGGCCGCCGGCTTCATAAGCACCCTTGTTTACCGCTCCCATGATACCCTCGCCGCCGCCGCTGATCACCCCATAGCCGTTTTCGGCAAGCAGGCGGCCGACTTTTTCGGCTTCCTTATATTCGGGGGAATCTATTTCAGTCCTGGCGGAACCGAAAACAGTAACCAGAGGTCCCTGCCGGGACATGGTTTCGAAGGCCTCGACAAATTCAGCCATTATCCTGAAAATGCGCCAGGTATCGTCGACGACAACATTACCACTGTTTGCGAGGTCAACGTCAATAAGATGTTTGCCGCTTTTGTTTTTCATAAAATTTCCGCCTTGAAAGATTGATATTTAAACCTGATAATAGGTGAAATAAGCTAATCCCAAATATAACCCGGTTTGCCGGACATTCAACTTTTTATCCTTCAGAGTGGTAAAATTAGAAACATATTGTATATTTTATAAAAAACGCAAAAAGGAATCAATGTCTAAACATGGGGAGTAAGTGATGGCTCCGATTGGCTATAGTTTTAATGCGAATAAACCTGTTTACCGCTCAAAGGAGCGAAACGACAACAAACGCATATTTATAATTTTCATACTTGTAACCGCCTGTTTTGCCGGAATTTTTTATTTCTTTTTCGGGGATGAAAAAGAAGAAAGCAAACCTGACGAAACAGGAAAACAATACATTTCCCTGGCTCCGAAACCGGAAAATATCTCTAAAGTATCGCCTTCTGTTCCGGTTTCCGCTCCAGTTGCCGAGAAACCGGCTCCTGTCGAGAAAAAACCGGCGGAAAAACCGGCTCCGGCTCCCGTCGAGGCAAAGCCTGCGGCCGTTGCTTTATCTTTTCCCGAAGCCGAAAAAGCCCTCGCCGAAGCTGAAGCCGCTTACGCCAAAGGGGAATACGGCAAGGTTCGCGAGTGTTGTTACCGGATTTTCGACAGCCGCAAGATTCCGGATGAGCATCCATTGTGGCAGAAAACCGCGGACATTCTGGGCAAGGCCAATATAAAAATAATTTTTACCGACTGCCCTTTCCCGGAAAAGAAAGTCGCTTATAATGTTCAGCCCAACGACGGCCTCAGGAAAATCGCCATGACGCACAATGTCAGCAGCGAAGCGGTTCAACGGAGCAACAATATGAAATTAACGGATTTCAATGTTCAACTGGGCAAAACCTATAATATTTACGCCGGCAACTGGCAAATCATCGTCAGCAAATCCAGAAAAAAACTCTATTTGTTCGACGACGGCAAAATTTTTAAAGTTTATAACGTCGGCATTGGAAAAGACGACCGCACCCCCACCGGAACGTTCAAGACCGGCGGGAAAAGGAAAAATCCCGACTGGTATTCGCCGAAAGGAAAAATCCCGTTCGGGGAAAAGGAAAATGTGCTGGGAACCCGCTGGATAAGACTGGTTCCGAACGGCAAGACCAGCCGTCCGGTCAGCGGTTTAGGCATTCACGGCACCTGGGCGCCGGACAGCATCGGCAAGGCTGAAAGCAACGGCTGCATCAGACTCCTTAATGAAGACGTCGAAGAACTTTTCGCGATAATTCCGGATGAGGGAAAATCCGTCCCCGTCAAAATTATCGAGTGAACCTGTAAAAAAGGGTATTGAATTATGGCTAATACTTGTCTTGATTTTGAAAAACCGATTTTTGAATTGGAAAAAAAACTGGCTGAATGGCGGGAGTTCAGCGCTAATAACGATATCGACGTAAACGGCGAAATGGAATCCCTGCAACAGAAGATCCAGGATCTGATGAAAAAAACCTATACCAGCCTGACGCCGTGGCAGAGAGTTCAATTGGCGCGGCATCCCCTGCGTCCTTACACGCTGGATTATGTGGCTGAAATATTTACGGACTTTATCGAACTGCACGGCGACCGCCGCTTCCGGGACGACGGCGCGATAATCGGCGGGTTCGCTAAATTGGACGGTAAAAAAGTAATGCTTGTCGGTACCCAGAAAGGCCGGGAAATGAAAGAAAAAGTGCATCGCAATTTCGGACTGCCCCAGCCCGAAGGCTACCGCAAGGCGATACGCCTCATGCATCTGGCGGATAAAGCCGGCGTGCCGATCGTCACTTTTGTCGATACTCCCGGAGCTTTCCCGGGAGTTGAGTCCGAAGAGCGCCATATCGCCGAAGCTATTGCCGTTAACCTGCGCGAAATGTTTTCCCTTAAAGTACCGGTTGTTTCCGTGGTTATCGGGGAGGGAGGCAGCGGCGGCGCGATCGGCATTGGGGTCGGCAACCGCATCCTGATCCTTGAAAACGCTTATTATTCGGTCATCACCCCGGAAGGCTGCGCCGCCATTTTGTGGAAGGACCGGAAATACTCCGAACAGGCGGCGGCGGCTTTAAATCCGACCGCGGCAAAACTGGAGGAGCTTGGCATCGCCGATGAAGTGATTCCCGAACCGCTCGGCGGCGCGCACAAGGATTATATCACTACCGCCAAGGCAATCAAGAAATCATTGAAACACCATCTTCGGGAACTTGAAAAATTAAGTCCTGAACAGTTGAAAGATCAGCGCTACAAAAAATTCCGCATGATGGGCAGATTCATAGAAGGCGCCGCCGAATAATGAAAAACGCGTTAACCGTCAGGGAAGCTCTGAAAAAAGACATTCCCGACATTCATGAGTTGTTGTGTGTTTATGCGGCGAAGCAGATAATTCTGGCGCGCAGCCCGGAAGACATAGAACACTATCTCGGTAATTTCATCATCGCCGAACTGGATGGAAAATTATGCGGCTGCTGTGCCGTGCGAGATTTTGAAAACGACCTTCTGGAAGTGCGTTCCCTGGTGGTCAGGCCGGGCTTGGAAGGCAAAGGCATCGGCCGCGCCATGGTTGAGGCGATAATTGCGGGCTTGAAGCTGAAACGGGAAAAATTCTGCCTGTTCGCCCTGACCTATCAGAAGGAATTTTTCCAGAAACTCGGTTTTCATCTGGTCGTAAAGGAAATGTTTCCGCAGAAAATCTGGAGCGACTGCTCGAAATGTCCGAAGAAAGACAATTGCGACGAGCTGGCGCTGGTTTTCCAGTATGACGGCGAATGAACCTGGATCAAAGGATAGTTAAGTCAATACTCACTGATAAGGCGGAGGGTTTCCGGCTCGACGCCTACCTCGCAAAACGTTTTTCCTACCACCCCCTCGAAAAATGGCGGCAGCTCATAGCCGACGGCCGGATCCTGTTGAATGACGAACCGCCCCCGGCAGATAAGATTTTGCACTGCGGCGATATTTTAAACTATATTACGGCCGATCTCGAAGAACCTCCGGTTGATTTGAATTATTCGGTCATTTACCAGGACGCCGATATTCTGGTGATCAATAAAAGCGGCGATCTTCCATGTCATCCGGCGGGGCCGTTTTTCAAACACACACTGTGGCACCACGCAAGCCGCGTCTACGGCAAGATCTATCTGGTAAACCGCCTTGACCGCGAAACTTCCGGCCTGTTGCTTGCCGCCCGTTCACCGGAAATCGCCGGAAAACTCTCCCGCCAGTTGCCGCGGTTGGAAAAAGAATACCGGGCTCTGGTTTTCGGGGAATTTGCCGAACCGGTTAACGCCGCCGGTTTCCTGGTTCAGGACACGGCAAGCGTCGTCCGCAAAAAACGCCGCTTTGTCTTCCCGGAACAGGTTCCTGAAAATTCGAAAAATATCTGTACCGTGGAAACTTTATTCGAACTGCTGTGGACAAAAGACGGGATCAGCATGGTCAAAGCGATTCTAAAAACCGGCCGCCTGCACCAGATCAGGGCGAGCCTGTTTTCTTTGGGTTTCCCGCTCGTGGGCGACAAGCTCTACGGCCCTGATGACCGCATATATTTAAAAATACGGGAAAACAAAATAAGCGTTTCTGACTGGAAAAAACTGCGGATGCGCCGTCAAGCCCTGCATTCATATCATTTGAGTTTCGTTCATCCGGTGAGCCGGAAGCTTTTGGAATTCACCGCTCCGCTGCCGCCGGATTTTGCGTTTTAATATTTTAGAAAAAGCCGACATTTTTTGCTTTTGTCTATTTTGGCAAGACCGACAAAAGTAATAGAAGGCGGATGCAACGCCTCGGTGATCCAGCGGCCGACTTTGCGCAGGCTGAGCCTGAGCGTAGCGAAAGGCAATACGCTGGTCGAGCCTCTTGACGGCTCGAAATTTTGGCGCAACTTGTTGCGCCTGAATAAATGCCGCTCTCGAAAAGCGAGGTGTTTGAAAAATCAGGATAGCGCATTTTTTAAACACATTGAGCGTTCGAGTTGGACCGTTGCGACTTTTGCCGGAGCTGTCTATTTCCCCGGAAACAATAAAACCGCCGTTTGTTTCAATGAAGTCCATGTTCATAAAGACGTATTGTGGGCAACTGATTTCTTTACCAGTGAAGTCTGGACAAAATCCGGGCTGATTACGTATTATGTTCTCTTCTTTGTCCATATCGCGACACGTAAAATTGTTATCGGCGGCATGACTCCACACCCGAATGGTGAATGGATGGCGCAGATCGCCAGAAATATTAGCGGTTTTGATGGTGAACTTATTGACGCGAAATACCTGATCCACGACCGCGACGGCAAATATACCGCTCAATTTGACGCGATGATGAAATCCGCCGGAGTGCATCCTATTCGTCTGCCGCCTCGGTCGCCAAATTTGAATGCATACGCCGAAAGATTCGTTTTGAGCATAAAATCCGAATGCCTGAACAAAATTGTTTTTGCCGGAGAAAAGTCTCTGCGCCGAACAGTCAAAAATTATGTTGAATACTATCACGCGGAACGCAATCATCAGGGAATGAATAACCGTATTCCGTTTCCTTCTGACGAAACCGGCAGTGATATTGGTGAAATCAAATGCAAAAAGCGGCTTGGCGGTTTATTGAAATATTATTACCGCGAGGGTCGATCCGTCGACTTCGATATCAGAAAAGCCGGGTAAAAAAGAAAAATGGCGGATGTAACGCCTTCCTGGGAGTGCCGAACACCAGTTCGGCATATTGAATCCAAGGGGGCTCTCTTTCTGCCCTGTTAGGTAAAATCCAAGCGCTTAAAACCAGTTTTTCCAAGTTTGAATCGTAAATCTTGTAATTTCTCGACAATTTGAGAATCTTCTAACCGTATTTTTCCCCTGAAATCGTCTATTTTTCGTCCTTTAATTCTTTGATTTTAGTTTTTGGACAGGACGGGCGGCCCAGATAGTCATACACGAACTCCAGCTTTTTACCCGCAGTGTCATTGTAGGTCTCGATCAAGCGGTTTTCACCATTCCAGGTGTTGTTCCAACCGGTTCCGTCGCTAAGCATATCTCCTTCGTCGTCGTAAGTTGGGGAGTGCGCAGGATTAATGACAGCCGTATACTGGTTCAGGTTATTGACAGTATAAGCGCTGACAACCTGGATTCCGGTTTCATAGGTCGTATAATTGCTTCGGTTGCCGATACGAAAGTGAAATTATAATTCGCGTTATTGGTCGCGTCAACAGCAGTTACTTCACTACGGTCATTTTATATTCAATTGTCAATCAACATAAATCGAATTTTGCATCGTAAATTTTGTAAAATTACGACAAATCACTGATTTTTTGAATCTATTTTGCCCTTCAAATTACCTGTTTTCTTCTCGTTAATTTTTTGAATCGAGTTTGAGGATACCACGTGATTTCCCGTTGGAAGTTCTGTCACTGGCCTTATGGAAAAATTCTTTAATGAAGAGCTATTCTTCGCTTTACATGAAGCAACCATAATTAATGATGCACCTTGAAAAACATTATGATTATCCTCTTCCTGATAATGGTTTTGTCAAAATTTTTCTACTTAATTTCTATTTATCTGCTTAAAAACTAATATTTTATGGAGATTTTTTCTTTATCCCCTTTATTTTACTGAATTTTGGTGTTCAAGTGAAAGCCTTTA
>JBAYCO010000081.1:0-11030 GCA_041668685.1 Victivallaceae bacterium
ATATTTCTTTCCGGCGGGAGAATATGAATTTTATCCCGATTGTCCGCTCTGTACCAGGTTTGGTTTTTATTGTTCCGGGTGCGGGAGCGGAAGAGCTATGTCATCTCTGACGCATGGCGATGTGATTTCAGCCTTCAAATATAATCCGCTGGCCGTTTGTCTCGTGCCGCTGCTGCTTTACTGGTTTGCCGCACGGGCAGCGGAATGTTTCGATAGAAAATTGCCGGAGCCGAAATACCGTCCGTACATGCTGGTTATTTTTCTGATTATAGTGGTGTTTTTCGGTATTTTGCGCAATATTTTTCACGTTCTTGCGCCGCACTCGTGACAAACATGATTAAATTATAATGCTTGCCGGCTGAGGCTGGGAAAGAAAATCTCTTATGAATGCCGCGGACCTGGCGCATTCATCCTCAAGAACATAATGTCCGGCGTCCTCCAGCTCCAGTACCTGCGCCTGCGGATAATATAATGTCCAGCGTTTCAGGTAGCGGCGGGAAAAATACCAGTCGCGCATTCCCCATACAAGACATACCGGAGTTTCACGGAACATCCACAAACCGTGCTCTATTTCAAGCAAAACCTCAAAGGATACATGTTCGGGATCAAGCGGCAGATCCTGTATGAAACGCAGAAGCGCGATCCGGTCTTCACTGGTCTGATATGGATATTTGTAGCCCTTTTTGACTATCGGAGGCAAAGCTTTACGGCAAAGCATCTGCAAAGAAATATTCAGGAACAGGCTGGAATCGCGAACAAATTTTTTATTAAGCCACGGTATGCGCAGGAAATTGACCCGCAACGGCAGCCACGGCAGCGAGAACGCCGAGGAATTGAGAATTACCAGCCTGGCTATTTTCCCCGGATGCCGCATTGCCAGCCCCATACCGATGGCGGCGCCCCAGTCATGCATTATCAGGGTTACTTTTTTGAGTTTGAGGGCAAAAAGCAGGCTTTCGAGATTATCTATATGGGTTTCCAGCCGGTATGGAAAATCCTGCGGTTTATCCGACAGGCCGCAACCGAGATGATCAGGAGCTATTACCCGGTAATCCTGGCTTAATTCATTGATCAGGTTGCGGAACATGAACGACCAGCTAAGGTTGCCGTGAACCATCAGCAAAGTTTCTTCGCCGTTGTCTTTCCCTTCGTCCACATAGTGATAATCGTATGATTTAACTTTAATTATATTGCTTTTGAAGGGATATTCACTTTTGATTTCAGCAAAATCTATCACGTGCCGGACTTCCCACTCTTAGAATTATTGGCCAATGGTAATTTTAATCAGATCATCATTAATTTGAACGTTTCGAAGCGTTTTGAGATACTGTTTGCTCCATTCCCGTTCCTGCATAACAACTTCTTCAAACATCTGAATGATATATTCCTTCAGTTGAAGCGGAAGCGGCAAATGCCCTAAATAAGCTTTGGTTATCTTAAAATTCAATTTCGGTTCTTCACCTTCCTTAGCCGCCGTCAGTTCAGGTTCTATATGGAGTTCAATACGGCAGGGAACATACTTGAGCCATTTTTCTTTGACGATTATTCCTAAGGTTTTCTGATCCTTTATGGTTACGGTAAAATCAAAGTGAGGGCTCCTGTCCGTTCTTTTTCCCGCGTTTTTCCTGTCTTCCAGCTTTCTTTTTCGCCAGGCTTGCCTGCGGGCATTTTCCTGATCCACGAATTCAGGTTGAGGAGGAGCCGCATTGGCTTTCGGCTTCAACTGCATGCTGGGCTTGGAACCGAGGTTTGCGCCGCCCAGATTACTTACGCCGCCCAGACTGGAGCCGCCGCTGCCGAAAGTCAGTTTCTTTGAGCGTTTTTGGGTTTCCCTTTCATGTTCAATTGCCAGGTAGTTTATCGCATAAGTCAGTTCAGGCGCGGAAAATTCATAATCGGCTTTTCCCTGGCTTTTTGTCAGCACACCGTCTATTTCCTTACAGGTGGTGATGGTAGCTTTGATTTCTTCGGTATCGGTGATTTTCTGTTGTTCCGGGAATCCCCAGGGCCAGAAAGCCGCCGCCACCGCAACGAGGATGACAATAACTATCAGCGCATTGATAATACGGTAAATAAGTTTTCTGGCACGCCGGTTTTTACCTACGTCAAGCTTCCCCGCATCGAATTTAAGTTTTGTGCCGCAGTTCCGGCAATATATAGTTCCGAGCTTATTGGAAAAACCGCATTTTTGGCAATCAATATCTTGAGATAGCATACTTACACCCTATGTTAAAGTTTTTTATTTAGGCGCGTTCTTACATCCCTCGCAGGCGGGGCTTTTACCGCAAGGCTCCTTCGCCGCGTCGATATCTTTTTTCCGGTCCTTTTCATAGGAACCGGAACGATAATCAGTGCAGTAAAATCCGCTTCCTTTGAATATAATACCGGCGCCACTGCCAATCAAGCGCTTAAGGCCAGATTTTCCGCATTCCGGGCATTTAGTCAGGCGTTCGGCGTTCATGTTCTGGAAAATCTCGAATTTTTTATCGCAATTCGGACACTCATAGTCATAATTAGGCATAATATATTTCCTTACCAGTTATCAGTTATCAGTGTTGCCGGCCTGACGACCGGCGCTCCCGGCTATTAGTTAAATAAGCGCTTTTAATTCTTTTATCGTCAATTTATTTACGCCTGCCGCCGGATTTTCGATGAGAGAGTCGAAAATTTCCTGTTTTTCCGCTTGCAGGTTTAAAATCTTTTCTTCAATCGAATCTTTGGCGACCAGTTTAAAACTGCTGACGATCCGTGTCTGGCCGATCCGGTGAGTCCGGTCGGTTGCCTGCGACTCTACGGCCGGGTTCCACCATGGGTCGTAAATTATCACCGTGCTGGCGGAAGTCAAGTTCAATCCTGTCCCGCCCGCCTTCAAGCTCAATAGAAACACCGGAATATTATCACTGTTATTGAAATTGTCAACTCGTTCCTGGCGTTTTTTGGTGGAACCGTCAAGGTATTCGTACGCGATATTTTCGCTGTCCAGCCACTCCCTGACGATCCCCAGGAGCGAGGTAAACTGGCTGAACACAAGCATTTTCTGGTTGCTGTCAATGTTTTCGAGCACCAGTTCTTTCAGCAGTTCCAGCTTGCATGCCTCCATATTTTTGCCTTTGTTATCCGGCAGCAGGGCAGGGTGGCAGCATACCTGCCGCAGGCGCATCAAAGTGGTAAGAATTTCAAAATTGGCCTTTTGACGGCCTTTTTTCTGAAGCTGTTGAAGCTGTTTTTTGCTTTCTTTCAGGATGCTGTCGTACAAGGAACGCTGTTCCGGCGGCATTTCACAATACAGCGTCTGTTCGATTTTTTCCGGCAGTTCTTTGCAGACATCCCGTTTGGTCCGGCGTTTTATGAAAGGCGAAACGCGCTCGGACAAGTCGTTCTGAAGTTCTTTAGCCGCGCCTATTCCGTGATAATATTTTTTAAAACTGCTGAAGGTTCCCAGCATTCCCGGCTGAAGGAAATCGAATATGCTCCACAGGTCGTCAGGTGAATTTTCAAGCGGGGTTCCGGTCAGAACCAGGCGGTGTTCGGCCTGAATATTCTTACAGCTTTGCGCGTTTACGGTTTCCGGGTTTTTGATATGCTGGGCTTCATCCAGTATCAGGTAACTTATTTCGGCGCGCTTTATATCCAGCGCGTCACGCCGGGCCACGGCGTAAGAACAAATCATCAGGTCGTATTCGGCGGCGTTCGTCCAATAGGCACGGCGTTTGCTCCCTGAAAGCGCAATTACTTTGAACGACGGTATAAAGCGACTGCATTCGCGACGCCAGTTTTCCAGCAGGCTGGCGGGGCAGATGAGCAGGGCTGTAGAGTCGCCGGGGCGTTTTCTGGACGCCAGCAGGGCCAGTGTCTGGACGGTTTTTCCCAGTCCCATCTCATCAGCCAGAATAACGTTGAAGCCATTGTCGGTAAACTCCCGCATCCATTTAACGCCTTCGGACTGGTATTCCCGGAGTTTGCCGACAAAGCGTTTCCCCTGTTCCTGGTCTTCGCTTACTGAAGGAATATTGACGTTCAACATCGGCCCGGCGAATTCAGGCGGAACGGCAGCCGGGAAATGGCGGGCGATATACTTCCAGAAATTTACGGAGTAACGGGAAAGTTCAAAAGTCGAATCCTGATAATTCACTTTCTGCACCAGGTTATCGGCCGCCGTCATGAAATTGCGGAAAGCGCTGTCCAGACGAACAACCCCGTCTTCAAAAAGATAATAGCGACAGCCGCTGTTTATTGCCTTGACTAACGGCTTCCAGCTCAACTCCCGGCCGTTTCCTTTTAGTGAATATGATAATACAAATTTGTTTTCCTCTTTTTTCAACAGCGAACATTTCATATCAACGCCCGGCAACTCATTGCCGCCGTTGCTCAGGCGGGCCAGTCCCGCTCCCAGCAGAATGTTGCGGTTTTCGCTCCAGAGCGGCAGCACCTTGTCCAAAAAGACTCCAATACTTTCGGAGTTTTCCAACTGCCGGATATTGCCGCTGCCGGTAAAACCGAGAATCTTCAGGTCGTCTTCGAAACTCTTTTCCATAGGTTCGTTACGCATCCAGAAACGACCGGAACTCGAAGCCAGGCGTCCGCTGTCGGCATCCAGTACGCGCTCATCGTAAATATAACCGGGATTCAGATGAAAAAACTGTTCACCGGTAATTTCCCCGTCAAGCAGGATTCGTACCGGACGCACGCTTATATTGGCGCGGGAACCATCCGTTATACGCAACGGGAAACGGTTTTCGGAAAGCAGCGTCTGCATGCCTTTGCCATCGGCTTCCTGTTCATTAAGGCGGAAAAAATTACGCAGCCAGGTTATGTCAACAGTAGCCGACAGCCACCAGTATTCGCCTTGGGTCCCTATCCAGCATCCGGCGCGCCCGGTAATAACTTTCGCCTTTTTCATCGGGAGCAGGGCGCCGTTTACGCAAATGCCCGGCGAATAAAGTGTTTTACCGGCAGCAACCCGTTTCAACAGGACGGGTTCGGCGGGTTCGGCATGAATGATCAGGCGGCGTTCCTGCCGGTAGAAGTTTTTGAATCCGATAAGGCAATGAAAAAATTCAGCGGTCTGTTCGGAGTTGAGCAGTAATTTTGATCCTTCCCCCTCCGCGTTTATCGCCAGGAAACGAATGATCTGGCGGTCCTGAAGCGAAAAGTAACTGTATTTCAGCGAAACAGCCAGGGTTTTGTCAAAATACAGCTGCCGCATATTATTTATGTTGCCGATATATTCTTTTTTGACGGTTTTAAGCTTTACGGAAAGCACGGCGTTTTCCCATTTGCTCGGTATATGCGGAAATGCCGATTCTATATTTATTATTACCTCCGCCTGTCCTTCAAGGTTTCCAAGCTGGGCCAGTTCTTCAAAATTCTGGCATTTCAAGCCGGAATACCTGGCGCTTTCCTCTTTTATGGCTGGCGGGTTCTGATTTTGGAAACGCGCGAAATACATTATCGCGGCGATGGCGTGCGGGCAGAGTTTTTCGCCGCTTTGTGTGCAGGAACATTGATATCTGTTTTGTTCCCCGGCGCTCACGGACACATAGTCATAGGATTTATTATGCTCAAAAACGGCATTCATAGCGCCGTCGTTGTCCCGGTATGCGCAAATTAAACTCTTTGCTTTCAGAAGCCCTTTGGCGCTTTTAAATATTCCGCGCTGGAAACCGCTATTAATTTTGCCTCAAAACCTGCCGCCATTCAATTGCCTTTTACTAGTATGTATTGCCAAAATACAACATCCAAACTTTTACTATACCACAGAAAACAGGCGGAGTAAAACGAATAAACGGCAAAAAAACAAAGATTTTTTTCACAAAAACTTTTTAACAACTTTGTCAATCAGTCAGATGGCGATATATTTCCAGTATGAAGAAATCACTGTCACATTTGCCGGAACATAAACAGGAAGAGCTTAAGACGCTTACCGGAGTCATCACTGAAAAACTCGACGCTGATTTCGTGATCCTGTTCGGCAGTTACGCCCGCGGCGACTGGGTCGAGGACAGATATATCGGCAAAGACGGTATTGTTTACGAATACAAAAGCGATTATGACATCTTGATCGTCATTAAGGATCCGCGCAAGTACGAACATAAATATCCCCAGGAAAAGATCGCTAAAAAAGCCCGAAGTCTCGGAGTGCGTACCGATTTGAGTATAATCTTCCACAGCGTCTGGGCATTCAAAAGAGCCGTAAATAAGGGCTTTTACTTTTTCGCTGATATCATCAGGGAGGGCATTATGCTCTATTCGTCCGAGCGCGTTCCATTGCCGGAAATTAAAGAACTAAGTATCAAGGAGCGCAAATATTACGCGCAAAAGGATTTCGGCAACTGGTTTGAAAGCGCGAATGAGTTTTATATTGATTTTGAAAATGCTTTTAAAAGGGGTAGTTATAATAAAGCTGCGTTTGAACTTCATCAGGCGGCGGAACGTTTTTATACCGCCGTATCGCTGACCTTTACCGGTTATAAACCCAAACTCCACGACCTGGAAAAGCTGGGCATCAGGGTACAGGCATTAAGCGATGAATTCAAGGATATATTCCCGAAAGAGACGCAAAAGGAAAAAGATCTGTTCGATTTACTGAAACGAGCCTATGTGGAAGCCCGTTACGATATGGAGTATGAAATTACCGGGGAAGAACTCGAATATCTCGCCGAACGCGTCAAACTGCTTCAGACAACCACTGAAAAGGTCTGTGAAGAGAAAATTAAAAGCTTCGTTTGAAATTGCTGAGTACGTGTTTGTAGTACCGCCTTCAGGCGGAACAGCCAACTTTAATTAGTGGAAAAATTCCGTTTAAAAACAAGGCGACATCTTGTATTCCACTTCCTGCGTTTATTTCTTCCGCTTAAAAGCGGGACTACAAACATGTAATTATCCGAAATACTGTTTCAGGTTGGATTTTAAACTTTTTTTGCACTTGATTGCGGCTCCAAACAGCGCTGCGTCTCGATGAGACACCCTTGGTTGTCCTACCCAAAACATTATCGGCTCGTTCTTCTGGCGTGGTTTTTCTTTACAATTTTTACCGCCAACATAAGCCGTTTTTTCGCCTTTTTTTCCCCATAAACATAAAATATTAATATTTTTTTATTAAAAAACGCAAAAACGTATTGACCTGGATTTTTCCCGATGCTATATTAAGAAACGGCTACGTGTGTAAAGAGATTTCCAAAAGAGGGGAAACTTTTTGTCTCATAGTCTATATGCGGATTTATCATATCCGCCGAAGTTCTTTCCACAACGAAGTGTTCAATGAAACTTTGCAAAGTTTCCAAAACAAGGGGGAATGTTTTAGATGGACAAAGAATGCTGTACCTGTACGTGCGGAGCGGAAGTTTCCGAAAGCGAACTTTTCGCACGGTTGGACGAAACATTGAATGAATATCGTGGTAAACCGGGAAACCTGATTCCAATACTGCAAATTGCGCAGGTGCTGTTCGGCTATCTGCCGGAAAAGGTTCTGAAGCATATCAGCAAAGACCTGGATATACCTTACAGTGAAGTCGCCGGAGTCGTAAGTTTTTATTCCTTTTTCTCCACTCATCCCCGAGGCAAATACCTGATCAGGGTTTGTCTCGGCACAGCCTGTTACGTCCGCGGCGGAAAAGAAGTCCTTAATTCCCTGAAAAAAATACTGAAGATCGATGTCGGCGAAACCACCGAAGACCGCCGGTTCTCCCTGGAAGTCGGACGCTGCTTCGGCGCTTGCGGCCTGGCTCCGGTAATATTGGTCAACGATAAAGTCCACCAGCGGGTCAAACCGTCCAAAATCGCGGATCTGCTTGCCGAATACAAATCATCCGAGGATACCGAAGGAGAATTACAATGAAGAAAAAGATTATTAAGAATCGCAAGGACCTCTCCTCTATCCGTGAAAAAACGGCAGTCCGCATGTCCCTGCGCAAAATGTCCGGGCCGGACAACAGTTCGGCAAACGGCAAATTTGACATAATGCTCTGTATGGGCACCAGTTGTATTTCGTCAGGAGCGGAGAAAGTCAAAGCCGCCCTGGAAACTGAAATAAACAAAAACGGCCTTGATGAAAAAATCACCGTCCATACCGATTCCTGCCCCGGCTCAAAGTCGGAAAAGCAGTATTCCCGGAGTAAAACAGAAATAGTACAGACCGGCTGCAACGGTTTCTGCGCGGCCGGACCGATCATGGTAATTTATCCCGGCGGCTACTTTTACCAGAAAGTAAAACCGGAAGACGCTTCCGACATTGTCACCCGGCACCTGCTCGGCGGCAAACCGGTCGAACGCCTTATGTACCGGGACGTAAACACTGATACGCCCATACCTTTTCTAAGAGACATTCCGTTTTTCGCCAAACAGGAACTCAAAGTCCTGCGCAATAAAGGACGTATAGCCGCCGAATCAATAGACGAGTATATCGGAACCGGAGGTTACTCGGCCCTGGCGCGGGCATTGTATGATCTCACGCCTGAAAAAATTATCGCTGAAGTGAAAAATTCGGGATTGCGCGGCCGCGGCGGCGCCGGTTTCCCGACCGGCATGAAATGGGAATTCTGCCGTAACGCACATGGCGACCAGAAATATATTCTGTGCAACGCCGATGAAGGCGATCCCGGCGCATTCATGGACCGCAGTCTGCTGGAATCCGATCCGCATGCCGTGCTTGAAGGCATGATGATCGCGGCGCGGGCCATCGGCGCGACCAAAGGCTACGTCTACTGCCGGGCAGAATACCCCCTGGCATTAAAGCGGCTGCAAACCGCGATCAAAGCATGTCATGAATACGGGTTGCTGGGCGACAATATCCTCGGCACAGATTTCTGTCTGGATATAGATATAGCCCAGGGCTCCGGGGCTTTCGTCTGCGGCGAGGAAACCGCGCTGATGCGTTCAATCGAAGGCAAACGCGGCGAACCTTCCCCGCGTCCCCCGTTCCCGGCCCACAAAGGACTCTGGGACAAACCGACGGTTCTCAACAACGTCGAAACCCTCGGTTCAATCGCCATGATCATTCGCGACGGAGCCAAGGAATACCGGAAGCTCGGCACCGATAAATCCCCCGGAACTAAAATTTTCGCCCTCACCGGCAATCTCAATAACGTCGGCCTCATCGAAGTACCGGTCGGTACTTCATTAGGGGAAATAATTTACGACATCGGCGGCGGCATCCCCAACGGACGCGAATACAAAGCCGCCCAGATCGGCGGGCCGTCAGGCGGCTGCATTCCGAAACAGCACCTGAATGTCCCGGTCGATTACGAATCGCTTTCCGACCTGGGAGCGATAATGGGCTCAGGCGGCCTGGTCGTAATGGACGACAATACCTGTATGGTTGACGTCGCCCGTTTCTTCCTTGAATTCACCCAGGAGGAAGCCTGCGGCAAATGCACCCCCGGCCGGGTCGGCACCAAACGCCTGCTCGAAATGCTCGAACGCATTTGTTCCGGGCAAGGCGAAGAAGGCGATATTGAAAAACTTACCGAACTGGGGGAAATGGTCAAGAAAACCGCCTTGTGCGGACTTTGCAAGACCGCCCCTAACCCGGTACTGGCCACTATCCGCTATTTCCGCGACGAATATGAAACCCATATCCGCGAGAAGAAATGTACTCCCGGAATCTGCGCGGGACTGGTGCGAGCTCCATGCCAGAGCGGCTGTCCGGCCGGCGTAGACGTACCGGGATTTGTCTCGCTGGTCGCCGAAAAACGTTATGCCGAAGCCCTCAAGCTGCACCGCGAACGCAACCCGTTCGCCGCGGCCTGCGCCCGCGTCTGCTACCACACCTGCGAAAGCCGCTGCCGCCGCGCAACTTTGGACTCCCCGCTCGCCATCCGCGGGATCAAACGTTTCATGGTCGATCAGGAAATTACCATCCAGGTACCCAAAGTACTGGAAAATGAAAAAAACGCCGCCCGCAAAATCGCGATCATCGGCGCCGGTCCGAGCGGCCTTTCCTGCGCTTACTTCCTGGCCCGCCTCGGCTATAAACCGACCGTGTTCGAAACGGAACTCCGCCCCGGCGGAATGCTCGTCCAGGCAATTCCGGCATATCGCCTGCCGCGTGAAATCCTGGCGCGCGAAATCCGTATGATCGAACAGCTCGGCGTAAACATTGAAACCGGCAAAAAACTCGGCCGGGACTTCACGCTTGACAACCTGAAAGAACAGGGTTATGAAGCCGTTTACATCGCCACCGGAGCCTCCGCCAGCATAAAGCTCGGACTCAAAGGCGAAGAAGCCCAAGGCGTAACCCAGGCTCTCGATTTCCTTCGCGAATATAATATCCGAGGGTCCGTACCGGTCGGCAAAAGAGTCGTTATCATCGGCGGCGGCAACGCCGCGGTCGATGCTTCCCGGACGGCATTGCGCCTGGGAGCCGAAGAAGTCACCCTGCTCTACCGCCGCACCCGCGAACAAATGCCCGCCTACGCGGAAGAAATCGAGGAAGCGGAACACGAAGGCGTCAAAATGGTGATGCTTACCGCTCCCGACGAAATCCTGGCGAAAGACGGCAAAGTAACCGGTATCGTCTGCCATAAAATGAAACTGGGCGACTTTGACAAATCCGGACGCAGGCGTCCAGATGAATCGAACGAAGCCGCGTTCACTATCAAAGCCGAGCAGATCATTGCCGCGATCAGCCAGGCGTCCGAAGCCGATAAATTCCTCGGGGCCTCCGAAGTCGTGCTTACTCCGCAGAATTATATCAAAGCTAAACCGCTGACCGGACAGACCAACGTCGAATGGGTATTCGCCGGCGGCGACGCCGTTACCGGGCCGTTCTCGGTAATCGAAGCCGTAGCCGCGGGCGAAAGGTCCGCTGTCGCCATGGATGAGTTCCTGACTGGCGAAAAACACGCGTTCTGGCGCGAGGAACAGGAACTCGACACCCTGTTCGACCCGGAAGCCGACCCCGTACCCTATCCGAGGGAAAAGCAACCGCTTATTTCCGTGGAACGACGCCGTTCCAATTTCGATGAAGTCGAAATGTCATGGAGCGAAGCGGTGGCGATACGGCAGGCTAAACGCTGTCTGCGTTGTGATTA
>JBAYCO010000082.1:0-11003 GCA_041668685.1 Victivallaceae bacterium
CCGCGACCGGAAAAAAGGTATCGATGATCCGCTGCTGGGTTATCATGGTGGTTTCAGGTAAAAGTTTTTCCTTGTAAGCGGTAATCGGGATTTTCACCGGCCAGGTCTGCACCATGGAAACTTCGCGGGTTTCGCCTTTCTTATTTTTTATTTTCGCCATGGTATCGGATATTTTGTATTTCCCGGCGGCGGTTATTTCTATGACTTCCCACTCGCCATGGAGTTCAAAAGGAGCCATGATATAATGTTTAAAGATACCTTCCGGCACATGTCCGAGACGGTCTCCGGCAACAAGCTTGTCACCGACCTTGGCAAGCGGGGTAAATTCCCATTCCGACTCATAATCGAGTGCCGGGAGATAAACTCCGCGCTGCAGGAAAAACCCGGATTTTTCGGCGAGGGCGTTGAGCGGGTTCTGGAGCCCGTCAAAAACCCTGGTAAGCAAACCGGGTCCGAGTTCCACACTCAAAAGTTCGTCCGTGAATTCAATCTTTGAACCTACAACCAGGCCGTTTGTGCTTTCGAAAACCTGAAGGTCGGCGCGCTGCCCGCGCACACGGATGACTTCACACTTAAGGCGTTCTTCGCCTAAAATAGCGTATGCCACTTCATTCTGGGTGACATGCGTGTCAAATTCAACGGTAAGCATATTACCGTTAACCCCGACGATTCTGCCAGTATTACTGTCCTGCATTCTGGTGAATCTCCCTGTTTATATTAATTTTTATTGTTGTCTGAAAAATTCCTGTCTATCTGTTCGAGCATCACGTCAAGGTTTTTCGTCCCCTGCTCGACCTGGCGTTCCCGCCATTTTTCCAAAAGCAGCAATTTCAATTTATATATGCATAACTTGTCGAAATCAAAATGATGCCCGGCTTCAAAATCCTCAAGCGCCCGCCAGCGCATCCGGTCAAAATATTTCTCCCGCTCCAAAGGATTTTTCAGGGCGAAAGCTTCCTGAACGCCGGTATCGATTTCACAGAAACAACCTTTTTCTTCCTGAAGGTAATTATGGACATCCCGTCCCTGCGAAGCCCGGTGGCCCGCAATACGGTTGCGCAGGCATACTTCCCATTGACGCCAGCGTTCGGCGGCGCTGCCGGCCGGATAAATAACTTCCGGTTCCGGAACCAGGTTCAGCCGCCTGAGAATATTCAAATCATTTTCACTTATCTTGTCGATACAGGCCGCGTTAAACTCTTCTATGCTTAAAGAGGCCTTTTCGTTAAACATCAGCATTGGCAGTGAACTTATTAAGTAATAATATCCAGCCATTATTTTTATTCTCCGGCGGATTCAAGCAGGGCTGCCAGTTTCGGCCCCACATAAGCGCATACCAGTTCAGTAACCGCGTCATCGGTAAAATCGAAAAATACGTCGTTTCCTTTGAAACCGATCTTCAAACCGCCGCCGATCTCACTGTCGCTGAAAACTTCCGGAGTTTCCTTGAAATTCGCGGCGAGGCTGCCGCGCAGCAGTTCAAACAGTTTCTCGCGGTCTTTGCCGGATACCAGCAGTTCCAGCGTCAAATCGGACGCGGAGTCGTTTTTGTTGAAGCTTTTCGCTATTTCCCGGACAATCTCACCCATAAATTCAGGAGTCATGCTTGCGGAGCCGATATCGCGCACGAGGTTTTCCAGGCGTTTCTGAATTTCGCCTTTGAGCTTGAGTATGATATCCCTGGATGCCTGTTTCACGGCGGTTTCCGCACGTTTTTTCAGGTTTTCAGCGTTTTCTTCAGCTTTTTTCAAAGTTGATTCGGCTTCGCGGCCGGCTTCAGCGATAATTTTTTGAGCTTCTTCCTGGGCGTTATCGAGAATTTTCTGTTTTTCGGCTTCGGCCTTTTCGAGCCCCTCGGTTTTTATTTTTTCAAGTAAACCTTGTAATTTTTCAGCCACTTTGATACCTCCGCTGTAATAATGGGCAAACTGCATAGATTTTATAGTCTACAAACGGCTTAATGTATATCCCCTTTTGTGGTTTATCAACAAAAAAAGGAACAATTATTATGAAGAATAAACCGAGCTTATTCCCCGGCTCCTGCGAGAACGCCAATTTCCCGCAGTTTCAGCTTTTATTTCGGAAAAGACTTGTAAAATCGCCGCCCCGGTATATATTTTACGTTTTATATTAACCGGCATCAGATGCTGTTACTGTATACTTACTTACAGTAAAATAGCGAAATTATAATGAAAAATCTATATTTGGAGATTTGAAAAATGGCTGTACCAAAAAGAAAAACATCGAAGATGAAAGTCCGCCAGCGTAAAGCTGCAAACCGCTACGAAGGCGTACAGGCAAACTTTTGCACATCCTGCGGCGCACCGGTTCTTCCGCATCGCGCCTGCGGAGCCTGCGGCATGTATAAGGGCAAACAGGTTCTGACCGTCGAGAGCTAATATGAGAATTGCCGTTGACGCAATGGGAGGTGATTACGCTCCGGAAGTGGTAATTGAAGGAATTACCGCCGCCGTGCATGACTTCCCCGAATATGAACTGACCGTCGTCGGACACCTTGGCAAGCTTGCTTATTACCTGGAAAAATACGGGATCGAAGACCATCCGCGCATAAAACAGGTTCACGCCGAACAGGTAGTGGAAATGGGCGACCCGCCGACTGTGGTTTTGCGCGCCAAAAAACATTCGTCAATGACTGAATGCGCCCGTCTGCTCAAAGAAGGAAAAGTCGATGCGGTCGTCAGCGCCGGACATACCGGTGCGGCTGTCGCCTCGACCAAGGTAATCGTCCGTACGCTGCCGGGAGTGGATCGTTCAATGATCGCCACCAGTATGCCGGGTTTATCCGGCCGTTTCGTCATGGCTGATTCCGGGGCGACCGTCGACTGTACCCCGCTTAACCTGGCGCAGTTCGCCGTAATGGGCGAGGCGTACGCCAAATACCTTTTCGGGATCGACAAGCCGGCTATCGGCCTGCTCAGCGTCGGCGGCGAAGAAGGTAAAGGCAATGAGCTGACCAAGGAGGTCTTCAAGATATTATCGAAGCTGCCGATCAACTTTATTGGTAATGTTGAAGGCAATACAATATTCCAGAACGCCGCCGACGTCGTCGTTTGTGACGGGTTTATCGGCAACGCCATGCTCAAGTGCGCTGAAGGCATAAGCAAGGCGACCATGCTTTTGATGAAAGATATTTTACGAAAACTCCCGCCCGCATGACCGGGGCATTATTAAGCCGGAGCGCGTTTCGGGAACTGAAGTCTTTCGGCGACCCTGATGATTTGGGCGGTGCGCCTTTACTGGGGATCAACGGCATCTGTATTATAGCGCACGGCTCGGCCAACGCCAAAGCCATCCGCAACGCGATCAAAACCGCCGGCGAATCCATTAAGTTCGGCATCAATGACAAGATCGTCAGCAGGATCGCGGAAACAAAGGAAATTATAGATTCGATGTGGAAGAAATAAATTTCCTCAATCATAACTTCTAAGGAAAGCATATGGGTATTCAGATTTTAGGTATAGGTTCTTACGTCCCGGAAAAAGTTTTAACTAACTTTGACCTGGAAAAGATGGTTGACACTTCCGATGAATGGATAAAAACCCGCACCGGTATTGAAGAAAGAAGAATTGCCCCCCCTGAGTATGCCACTTCGGATCTCGCATATAACGCAGCGCGGAAAGCTTTGGAGGCAGCCGGCATTACAGCCGGGGAGCTCGACATTATTATTGTCGCCACAATTACCCCGGATCACTCTTTTCCCAGCACCGCTTGCGTCCTGCAGGAAAAGCTCGGAGCGGACAACGCTTTTGGGCTCGACCTCGAAGCAGCCTGTTCCGGTTTGCTGTATTCGCTGGAAGTGGCGAACTCTCTTCTGGTCGCCAACCCCAAATATAAAAATATATTAGTCATCGGCGCGGAAAAACTTTCCGCCATCACCAACTGGGAAGACCGCAGCACCTGCGTACTTTTCGGCGACGGAGCCGGAGCGGTCGTTCTGGGCAGAAGCGCCGAAACCGAAGAAGACTGCATCATTGCCTCCAAGCTCGGTTCCGACGGCAGATATGGCAGTATTCTCCAGCTCCCGGCCGGCGGAAGCCGTTTGCCGGCAAGCGCCGAAACCGTCGCCAACAAACAGCATTACCTGATGATGGCCGGCAGCGAGGTTTTCAAACTGGCGGTTAACGCTATGGTCGGCTCATGCCAGGAAGTAATGAAAACCGCAGGCATCGAAAGTAAAGACGTAAAATGGCTGGTGCCGCACCAGGCCAACTACCGCATCCTCCGCGCCGTCGCAAGCCGTCTGGGGATTCCTGAAGATGAAGTATACATGAACGTCAATCGCTTCGGCAACACTTCCGCGGCGTCAATCGGGCTCTGCCTCGACGAAATCGCCAGAGATAAAAAAGCCGAAAAAGGCGATTATATCCTCCTTACCGCTTTTGGCGGCGGGCTCACCTGGGGCTCAATGCTGATCAAGTGGTAACGGCTTATCCGTGTTCTTAAAAGTGGAACGAAGTTTTATGGATTGGAAACGACTGCTTTCAGCGCAACGTCTGGGTAAAGACGAACCCGAGGAAATTTCCCTCAAGCGTTCTCCGTTTCAACAGGATTTCGACCGCATTTCCTTTTCTTCCGCATTCCGGCGGCTTCAGGATAAAGCCCAGGTTTTTCCGCTGGCGGAAAGTTCATACGTCCGTACCCGCCTGACCCATAGCATGGAAGTTGCCTGCGTCGGGCGTTCGCTCGGAACCGGGGCCGGCGTGTATATTTGCGAAAACCACGAAGTAAACGCGATTCAGCCGAGTGACATCGGCGCGATTGTCGCCGCCGCCAGTTTGGCGCACGACATCGGCAACCCGCCCATGGGACATTCCGGGGAAGAGACCATCCGGGACTGGTTCTGCCATTCGGCTATCGGTCGGGAAATGAGCGCGGGAATGACGGCGGCCGAGCAGGCCGACATCATTAATTACGAAGGCAACGCCCAGGGCTTCAGGGTTCTGACCAAGCTTCAGATGCCCGATAACTACGGCGGCATGCAGCTTACCAGTGCTACCTTGGCGGCTTTCGCCAAATACCCCGTGGAGGCGGTGAATATTAAAAATATCCGGGGAATAAGCGCGAAAAAATTCAATTTTTTCCAGGACGACAAAGAGTTATTCGCCCAAGTCGCGGAAAATACCGGGCTCCGGGAAATACCAGGATACGAATACGCCTGGAGTCGGCACCCGCTGGTATTCCTGGTTGAGGCGGCGGATGATATTTCCTACCATATCGTTGATTTCGAGGACGGGCACAAGCTGGGAATCATATCTTACGAAGAAATAGAAAAATTGTTTATGGATGTCATCGATAAACCCAAAACCCGTGAGTATGTTGACTCCCTGTACGACCCGGTGCGCAAAGTGGAATTCATGCGCGCTAAAGCCATCGGCAAACTTATCGGCGAAGTCATCGACGCTTTCATAAAAAACCATGACCTTATCCTGGCGGGAGAATTCAATGAACCCCTGGTAAAATCCATTCCTTCCGCCGGCGCGTTGAAAAATATCCAGAAACGCAGCTTTGAGGATATTTATACTTATCAGCGGGCCGTTGAAATAGAAGCCGCCGGGTTCGAACTTACCGAAGGTTTGCTGAATTCCTTTGCCGCCGCGATAAACGATTATGCCGAAGCCGTAAAAAAAGGGGAAAAACCCTCATATCGCAGCAAGAAAATGCTTCAGCTTATTCCGGAAAGATATCGCAGCGCCGAAGACCCGGAATGGCTCAAGCGTCCTTATATCCGCCTTCTGAACCTGCTGGATTTCATTTCCGACATGACCGATTCATCGGCAGTGGCGCTCTACAAAAAAATAAAAGGCATCTCCCTGCCTTCCGGCAACATGTAACTCTGACGGCAACGCTTGTTTCGGCGGCAAAAACGGAAATAATTGTAACTCATTTGACAATTATTTCCGTTTTTTGATATTACGGCCGGGATTTTTCCGTTCAAAACAGATTGGCACGCTTATTGCTTTTTATCCAGACAAGCAAAATAAGGAGCCCCGGCTTATGATTGACACAGCAGCTTATACAAAATACTGGGAAGAAGCAGGCAAATATCTCAGGATAGCCAAGAGCGGTTTGAATCGCCCCAAAGTATTTACTCCGGAAATGCTCTATAAGCTTCTGGGGCTTTCAATCGAAAAGTTTTTTATAGCGGCCATGGTTCGCCATGGCGATTTCGCGAACAGCCGTACTTTTCCCGGTTTGGCGGATTCCGCTTCACGGATACGCCCGGTGGAAGCATCCCTGATGGAACGTCTGGAAGAAGCGGAAAGCTACCGGAAAATACGTCCGGTCTTTGATAACTGCATGCGCAGAGACATACCGCCAGAAGCGCTCCTGAAAATGATAAACACAACCGAAAAAGTGAAGGGATGGGCGGATTCCACTATTAACTCTTAACGCCGGTTTGCAATCTTATTCGGCGATTTTGAAAAAGACAATCTCCCGGATTTCCGGCATAATTCCGGTTTCGGCAATAAGCTTCAAGACGTGTCCTGGATGATTTTTATTCTTTTTCAGTACAAAGGCAAAATTATCTTCGGTCCAGTCGTCTTTCAGTTTTTTCGTCCTTGCCAGTTTACCGATGTTATTATTATCAAAGTACAGCTTATAAGCTCCATATTGAGCGGCCGTATGGTCATTGTAGTACCTGATCACAACAAAATAGGCCCCGGCCGCCAGATCCGGCAAACTAATCTCCGCCGCTTTCCCAACCGTTGCCGGGATCCTGTAACGGACTCCCCGGCGCAGTTTGATTTCCGACCATCCCGTAAACGAAACATTCGGGTATGAACGGCTCGAAGTAAGCGGTACATAATATCTGTTTTTATTGGAAGGGCGGCCATATTCGCCGCCGCCCCCGACATATTCTTCTTCCGGAAACGCCAATTCGCCAATCGGGCTCAAATCGGGTTTAGCGATTTTATTGTATCGCCGAACGGCGTCCTCCGGTGATTTACATTTTTTCAAACCGCTCATGTGAACACGCCAGACGCAAACTGATTTCAACACCCGCAAATGAGTCAGCAATTCCCTCAGCATCTCTTTTCGCGAAGAAAGAAGAGGAAACGGCAAAACGTTGTTCTCGTTCACCTCTACTTCTTCAAGGTTTTTAAGCGCCGTTTCAATTTTTTCCAAATCACGCTTCGGGTTTTCACTGCCGACTGTCCGGTAATGCCAGGTAAAGGCCCGGTCAGTCGGACAGCGTATTTCTTCAATGACGTCAAACGCCCGCTTTACTGCTTCGGCGTTTTCACGGCCGTAAACCTTTGAACAAAAATCCAGCATCAATTCATCGGCGGAAGCTTTGGGATTGATCATCAGTTGGGCGCAGACATAGTGCACCGCCATGTTTGGCAAGGCATAGTAATTGACCTCGGCGCTGTGGTATTCCAGTTTATCACGGTGGTCGGCCGGTATTTCTTTGAAATAACGCTCCAGCGAGTGGACGTGGACATGCAGCGACGGCTTGACTTCGTTATCCGTAAAGTACCAGCCCCAGACAGCCGCTTTGCGGCCGCTTTTCACTATCTCGTCAATTATTTCAGCATTGTATTCCATTTTGGAGTGATCGGCATAACTTTTGACCTGTCTGCCGGTGGCGATAATAACATCCTCCGGAAGAATTTCAGAGCGGATTATCTGTTCAGGATTTTCGTACCCTTTCCATTGCACCTGGTTTTCCCATCCCAAACCCCAAATTGAAAACGCCGATTTTATATCGGGATTGATAGCCTTGAAGCGCTTTACCAAAAGCATATGCAGACGCATCGGGGTATTGTAATCACATTTATCGCAGCCAAACCGGCAGCCGCCGGGATCGGCGCAGTGTGTGCAAAGGTAATCGGCGTCTTTAGCCCCCGCTTTGGCGAGGAGGTCAAATCTTTTCAGGATTGCTTTCCGGTCTCTGTCGTTATGAAAACAGGCATACCATTGTCCGCCTGAACCAGCTCCCATCTGACGCGATTCCAGCGTATTTGCGCCTCCGGCGGTCTTGCCGACATTGGATGCCGGAAAGACTTGAAGCCAGGCGTAACAAAAATATTTCATACCCAGTTTTTTCTGATAAGCCGGCATGGAATTACTCCTGGCTCCGGCGGCTCCTTTCATAATTCCGTTAAAACCGATGAAATCATAAAACTTTACCAGATCGATTTTTTTATCGCGACTCCAGAATTCCCAGCAGGTTTTTTCCCGCAGCACGGCGTCCTTGATAGTGCGGGCGCGTACGCTTTGATGCAACACCCGGTTTTTTATGAACGGGTTCTGGATCAGATCAATATGATCCGGAACAAAAACCTGATTGTTTTCGCATTTGCTCAACCACATGAGCTTATAAAGCCCGTATTTTACTCCTGATCCGGTTTTCCCGGATATTATTATCCTGTTCTTTTTCCCAAGGAGATGAAAAGCGTCTTCACGATTCGTTTCAGGCTTGGCGCAAGCATATTTATTTGCCAGATGATTATCGGCGGAACCGTCTAAAATCAGTATTGCCGCATCAGTAATTTCCGCCGCCTCGGATTCACGGATAATTTCGGGTTGAGCGCCGGCGCCCCTGACAAGGTAATCGCTCAATATTTCGAGGGCGGCATCTATATATTTGTCCGAAGTCGCTAGTATTTTCAACGGATGTTTTTTATCGGACAACAGGACAAATCCGTCGGCAACTCCGGAACTGGCCGCGGAGGCTCCATGCAGGCCGGTATTCAGCAGGAAAAAGATCAAAAAAAGAAACGTGCTTTTAAACATTCTTTTATTTTTTTAATGACCTGAAAAACTTTAACGACATTAATAAAAGATATGCCGGAATATCAAAGAATTCCACCGTGGAAATTTCAAACGTTAAAAGATTTGGCGATTACCGCCGCAGAAAATCCAGAATCCCGTTGATTATTGTCAGCGGGTGCGCCGGGCAGCCAGGTATATATAAATCAACTTTGTACCTGTCGAAAAAAGATCTTTCCAAAACGCGAGAGTCCTGAAACGCGCCGCCGCTTATCGCGCAGGCGCCGACAGCAATGACTATCCGGGGTTCGGGAATCGCCTTGAAAGTATCTTCGAGAGCAGAAGCCATGTTCTCCGTAATCGGCCCGCTTATTATGAGGCCGTCCGCATGCCGCGGCGAAGCCGCTATCTCGATACCGAACCTGCCCATGTCGAAATTGACGTTCGAACAGGCGTTCAACTCCATTTCACAGCCGTTGCAGCCTCCGGCCGATACGCTTCTCAATTTTAGGGATCTTCCGAATATTTTTACGATTTCCTCCCGGACACTGATTGCCGACTTGAGATAATCCGCCTCCGACAGGCCGGAACCGATTTTGAGAGACTCCCTCGAAGTTGAGGACGTTTTATGAAAATTACTGAAAGAAATCGCGTTTGCCGGACATGAGCGGACGCAGTCGCCGCAAAAAACGCATTTGCCCATATCCACGGAAAGCAGCTGAAGGGAAATCGCGCCCGCCGGGCAAACGGAAACACAGCTTTCGCAGTTTTCGCACGAAGCGCCGTCCAGAACGGGAAAGCCTCTGAATCTTTTTCCTATTTCGGCTTTCCTCAGATCAGGGATATATTGTTTGCCCTGTTCAATTCTTATTTTTATCAAGTCCAGCATACTGTTGTCTCCATTTAAAGATCGTGGCCGCAATATGAAAGGTCAAAGCTTTTATTACACAACGGGAAATCGCTGACGCCTTCGCCTCGCACCGCACAGGCAAGCCCCAGCCAGTTGGCGAAAGACGGATCTTTAACCTTGTAAGTCGAAATTTCTCCTTGCTCACCGCTTATGCAGACGTGGGTTATTTCACCGCGGATACCCTCCGTCAGTGAAACGGTGAAACTTGCCGGCTGTAAAGCCGCGGGTTCTTTCCGCAACTCTCCGTGCTCCAGGTTTTCAATTTGTTCGATGACAAATTCCAATGAACGGCGAATCTCCATATACCGCATAAACGAACGCGCGAAAACATCCCCGGTATCCAGCGATATCCGGTAAAACGGTGAAAATTTATAAAAACCCCAGGGATGGCTGGCCCTGATATCAAGCTTCAGGCCGGAAGCTCTCCCGGCCGGGCCGGTCATTCCTATGGCTTCCGCGGTTTTCCGGTCAAGAATGCCGGTTTTTTGCAAGCGGGAAAGAACGCTCGGGCAGTTGAACATTTTTTCGCACATCATCTCAATCCTGCTCTGCACATTCTTCAATGTTTTCACCACTCCGGCAGCAATGTCCTTGTCCAGGTCGTGAACCACTCCGCCCGGCCTGACAAGCCCGCGCCCGAAACGGCTTCCGCAGATTGCGAGAAGCGAATTTATAACATAAGTCCTGGTCGCGCCGAAAAAGGCGTTCCCGGTCAGATAGCCGATATCGCCGCAGATTGCGCCAAGATTGCCGATATGCACTCCAGCCCGTTCCATTTCCAGAGCGATAGCCCTTATGGCCGCCGCTTTTTTCGGGACGGTGATCTTCATTTGCGACTCAAGCGCCTCGGAGTAAGCCGTCATGTGAGCGATAACAGAATCACCGGCAATGGATTCCGCCAATGCCGCTTTCTTCATGAAGTCGGCGCCGCATAAAAGAGCTTCAATTCCGCGATGCTGATAACCCAGTTGAATTTCCAGATGGCGGACTTTTTCGCCCTCGCACATGAAACGGAAATGTCCCGGTTCAATGATCCCGGCGTGAACAGGACCGACCGCGACTTCATGAATGCCTTCTCCTTCCACACGAAAAAAAGGATAATCCTCCATGCGCTCCCGTTTATGCGGATAGCGCAGCGGCTTCAGCCACGGATGCCCCGACGGTTCAATCCCGAAATTTTCGTATAATTCCCGTTCATAATTGCAGAATGAAGGGATTTCCGGGGTAATGGATTCATAACTGCCGATGCCGTCCTTGAAAACCGCGGAGGAAACCAGCAGGCTGGAAGCGGCGTCATCGGCAAGAACCGCAAATAACTTTACACTTGCGGCTTCTTTTCGGCCGAAAAAAGCAA
>JBAYCO010000083.1:0-10815 GCA_041668685.1 Victivallaceae bacterium
AAGCGCTGGAACGGACGTAAAATTATTCTCGCGCCGGGCGAAACGGAAAAGGTGGAACCGGAAAAAGACGAATCCAACGCCATGGCGAAAAAACTGGCGCAGGCATACCGGTTTATGGCGATGATTGAAACGGGCAAGTATTCCACGCGTACCCGTCTGGCCGAAGACCTCGGCCTTGATCAGTCAATGGTAGTCAAAACGCTCAACCTGCTACATTTATCCCCGAAAATTCAGAAAATGATCGTCGAAAATAAAATGCCGGACGGGATGACCCTGACCCGGCTTTACGGGAACATCCCGATTGAATGGGATGAACAGGAAAAAATGTTTTTGCCGCAGCCGATTCAAGCAGAATAATGTTGCTCATGGCAATTTTATGTTTATCGGTTTATTTATGTTTTTTATTTGTTTGCGAATTCGTTTTTTCTTGGCAAAATCTATAAATACTGCTAATATAGCAATGTCAATTTACAAAATGGAATGAGATTATGGATAATGAAAAAACATCGGGATTTTTCATGGACGACGGAACAGAAATCAATCCTGATTTGATTGTAAAGCCCGGCCTTTGCGTTTCGTGCAAAAAAGATGATGATCCCAACGAGGAAATCCTTTGTCTTCTGACACGGGCCGATCAGCAAAACGAGAAAGAATTCCGCTGTGACGCGTATGAACCCAAGTGGTCAAAAAGGTGATACTGTACCAACCTGAATGAAAAGTTACAAACTCAAATCCGGCACTTCATAATGGGAAAAAGTACTTGCCGGATTTTATTCGCGTGTGGATTCAGGCAACCCTTATATGTCATATAAAGACATGTCGCGTGAAAAATCAAAAATCTAATAGCAAAAAACGAATTCAGTATAAGGCTTCTATCATGTTCTTTATTTTATCGTCATGAATTTTGGGGTTTTTATCAAGATAATAAAAAACGTTTTTGCCCCAGCCGTTCTTAGCCAATGGATATGCCCCGTTCTCAAGTAAGAAACTGATTACTTTTGGACTGTTGTTCCAACAGGCAAACATCAACGGGGTCATTTTAGAACTCAGTACAGTAAAATTACCGCATCGGCTATAACCGTTAAGGGCCTTGCTGTTGACATCGGCGCCATGCTTTATCAGCAATTTTATGACTCGAGGATCGGGATTGCAGTATGAGGCAATCATTATCGCGTTTACGCCTGAAAGTCCGGGGGAAAAACGCGGACTGTGTTTTTTCCCCGGACACCATGTATTTACTTTAGCTCCATGCGCCAACAGCAGTTTGACGACTTTCACATCTCGATCGCGGCACGCAAGCATCAGGGCAGTATATTTGTCATCATCAACCGCATTGGCGTTCGCTCCGGCCTTGAGCGCTTTTTCCAACGCCAAATATGGAGAGGTTTTTATCATTTTGCAAAATGATTCAGCATCGGTGAGGATATAGTCTATAGCGATATTATTGATATCCGCGTTATAAGTCTGTAGTGAAGATAAAATTCTGTTTAATTCCGCATTGCCGTTTCTCATAATACGGTCACGATATAAAATATTACCTTCCTTGTTGGTTACTGGGTTGAGTTTAATAAAATGCACTTCCCGCCAGTAAAAATACCCGTCCGCTAAAAGGGCCGCTGAGATTAACATAATTGCCGAAACAACAAACATGGCGGCCAAGCTCGCGCCATATCTGAATAAATTATCAG
Organism: Victivallaceae bacterium; assembly: GCA_041668685.1. GTDB lineage: Bacteria > Verrucomicrobiota > Lentisphaeria > Victivallales > Victivallaceae > JAHOYW01. The sequence goes on from JBAYCO010000083.1 coordinate 1,689, forward strand.
GGTTGCTCCAGTTGTATAATACTTTGGCTGGCTTGACCACAATAAACAGAAACGCTAAAAGGGCAAGCGGCAAAAGCGGATACAACCATTTCAAAATATGTAAATCAGGATAAAACCTTAACATTTCCGGCATAAGCACCCCCTCAAACCATTTTACAATGTCTACGCTGAACCATAGCTGCCAGGGCAGACAGGCGAGGATTACCGTTAAAAATCCCATAAGCAATACTGAAATGATACCGTTTCGTCGCGGACGAACATTTATACCCAGTTCTTTCAGGTGATTTTCGACACAATAATGCGTTATGACCATTGGCCATACAGTCATTCCCAATATTAAAAACACCCCTTGAAATAAAAAGTTCACGGAGCTGCAAGTCAGAGCATAATCTCTTCCGCCCGGCTGGAGCAAAATCAGCAGGCGCCATAAAAACAACGGTACGACAATTCCAATTGTCACAAGTTTCAACAGGGTTATTCCTTTGGGAATAAACAGTATCGGCTGTAAGTTTTTTTTCAGACGCAAACGCACCAGCAGTTGACAAATACCGTAGCCGAGCATTAAGCAGCTCAATAATACTTCGATCAGCAACAATAATATTCGATCGGCGCGGGCGTATTCCCGTAAACGTCCCGGAAGTAATTCTTCAGGTTTATATTCTTCCGGCAGCAGCATAGAACCCAAATAATGCTGTATACGGGGCGCATGCTCAAAAAATATTTGCCGTATCGCTACTTTTTCTGGCGTTTTTTTATTCCACCGTCTGGTCCATGACCTGGTAATTCGGCTTAATTGCTTTTGGGTTTCAGCAGCTTCCGCTGACTTGCCGATTTTCCGGTAGAGCGGCGGAAGTTTTTTCTCCAAGACTTTCAACATGCGCATACATTCGGCATACATGTAAAAGTCTGAATGGTATTTCCCATGCTGCAAAATGAAGCGGCTCCAACTGTCCAGAATCAGTTTCGCCTGCTGAGGCTTACCGACCTTGATTAATTCTTCCGCCCACATTGGTATAGCTTGTTCAATATACTCGGTAATACCATAATCACAGATGTTCCAACAGCGCAAACAACTGGTAAACAGTTCGGAAGCCGGATTTTCACTGCCGCGATTAAGCGCCAAACGCTGCCGGGTTATTTCACTGCGGTAATTGCGGTAAAACGGCTGTTTCAAGCCATTTAAATAATAAGGCAAAGCTTCCATGAGTTTGACGCGATCAGTAACGGCGCCTGTCGACCTCCGTTTTCTATATTTTGAGCCGAAATAAAGCAATTCCGCCGCCGCGCAATAGTCGTACAGAGCGTTGCCGGGATCTGTTTTTCGAGCCTTTTTGAGCCATTTCGGAGCTACAGGCGGATGTTGTTGAGCATACCCGTTTGTCCAATAATCGGTTTTCATGGCGCTCATAAAATAATTCGCAAAATATTCTTTGGATTCAGGAAACATTTTATGCAATTTTTTCCAGTCGCAAGCCAGAAGCAATTGTTGCCGCAAAGTCGGTTGTTCCAAGCTGGCGCCCGCGGCAAGAGCGGTTTTTTTAATTAGCTCCTTAGTAATAGATAAAGACATTTCCTGTTTTAGCTGCCAATACTCCCATTCCGGAATTACCGTGACCAGCATTACCCCCAAGGCAATTAACGGCAGAAAGGTAATCAGAGCCAGTCGAAATCTGGCTCTTGATTTCATACGTTTTTTATTCACCTGCAAAATGTCCGATGCCGCTTCAGCGGGAGAACCAAACTTTTTAAGAGCTGTTTCTATAGCTTGGTCATGATTCTGACCGGAATTTTCCAGATTTTCGGCGCTTTCTTCCAAATGTACTTCGAGTTCACGCCGTACTGACAGATAAAGTTCGGAATCAGCCTTCAGTCCAGACGCCGCGATTTCACTGGTTTTATGGATTTCATCATTCATAACTACGCCATCAATATGGAATTAACCGTTACCGAAAATTCGTTCCATTGATGAATTTTTACCACCAATATTTTCATACCCTTGCGTGTCAATGTATAATAACGGCGTGGGCGTTCACCGTCTTTTACCTGCCATTCACCGACAATGAGTTTATCGATCTCAAGGCGATGCAAGGCGGGATAAAGGCTACCCTCCTTCCATGCAAAACGTCCGTCAGTCACGTCATTAACCCGACGAATAATCTCATAACCATACATACTTCTATTCTGCAACATTTTCAAAATAATAAGGTCTATCGATCCTTTTATCAGACTGTTGTCGTAATCCATAATTCCCTCCAATTTATTTTTATATTGATAATATATAGTTATTCTATGTATTGTATATCATAAAATATAAAAATCAATTAATAAATTACTGCTAAACGTAATTTTCAGCATTAAAGAAATCCATTCCACTGACAATTTAGCAGAAACCTGTGGTGATCCGGGATGGCTTTTATCCGGCGATTCAGAAAATGATCGTCGAAGGCAACGCCCCGGAATCCATGACGCTGACTAAGCTTTTTCAGGAAATTCCAGCCAATTGGGAAAATCAGATATATAAACTTGGCCTTATTTAAGTAGAGCAAATGCTTGAAATGTAATTCATTGCCGGTTAATTTACTGAATCCAACGAATTCCAAATATAACAATAGGATATTATTATGTCTATGACGAAAAGGGACTTGGCGGTAAAGATAGCGAATAAAACCAGAATGAAGCAAAGCGATGTGGTGACCGTTATTCAAATGACTCTTGATGAGATAGCCGACGAACTCGCCAATGGTGGCAATATCGAACTGCGAAACTTTGGGATTTTTGAAGTAGTTGTCAGAAAAAGTCGCATTGGTCGTAACCCTAAAATGCCGTCTACAGAAGTGACAATTCCAGAACGTTGTGTTGTTAAATTCCGTGCTGGGAAAAAACTTAAGGCCAGAATTGAGGCGCATAATCAATAATGAAAGATGAAAGTCATAATCAAAAATTTTCGAAAACATACTTCCGTCTCCGAAAACGTGTATGGGAGATTTTACGTGCTACGCATAGAGACGATTCTCTTTCCAAGAGTGTAAATCTGTTCATAATTATACTTGTCGTTGTAAACATAATTGCGTTTGTTTTACAAACAGTGGATTCTATTGACCGTAAATATGGTTCACAACTATATGTTTTTGAAGTTTTTTCGGTAATTATATTTACAATAGAATACATAGCCAGATTATTGACTTGTTCTACTGAATTGCGTTTCCGTGGATTCCGTGGATTAGTCAGATTTATGAGGACTCCAATGGCAGTCATAGATTTACTTGCCATATTACCGTTTTATATGCCGTTCCTCGGTATCGATCTGCGAATAGTCAGGATTTTCAGAATATTCCGGGTTTTCAGGATTTTCAAAATCGGGCGTTATTATTCATCTTTGCAGATGATCAGAAATGTATTTTCTCGTAAAAAGGAAGAGCTGGTTATGACTTCCATAATAATGCTGGTCATGCTGTTGTTGTCGGCAACCTTTCTTTATTATGCAGAAAGAGATATCCAACCGGATAAATTTTCCAGTATTCCGGAAGCGATGTGGTGGGCGGTAATTACTCTGACAACGGTCGGTTATGGAGATGTTGTTCCGATTACTGTATGGGGGAAAACATGTTGTGCTGTTATTGCCATACTTGGCGTAGGATTTTTTGCCCTGCCTATAAGCATAGTCGGAAGCGGTTTTGTCGAGGAAATTGCAGCGTCCAAACAATCTAAAAAATGTCCTCATTGCGGAAAAGAATTTTGACGCCAGCCATTCATTACAAAAAAGTTTGAAAAAATATTTGTTTTGATCCTATTATGTTGCATATTAGATTGTTCACAAGCTAACGGTCTAAGTTTCGGGAGAAAATTATGAAGCTGGTAAAAATTCTTGATATTGTCAATCAAATCGAAAAAAGTTCTTTTTTTAAATTGCTTGATTCCTATTCTGATATTATTAAAGATGACATTAATATTCCCAATGGCGGGGCAAAATGTATAAATGACTCGTTTGAAATAAAAAAACTTTTTGACAGGGTTGCCGATCTTTATTGTAATGATTTAAATCGACGTATAGATTTTGATCCTCAGTTGCTTTTGTTGTCAAACATAATTGTCAGGGACGGAAATGCTATTTTAGAACGTAACTGGCTGGAGCAATTATACAAAAATGAGCATCTTAGACTTGTCGAAAACATCAAACAATTCCAGACAATAAATTCTGATGAACCTAAATTCAGAGATTACAAAATATTTCGGGCCTGTGTATCCGAGGCATATAAAAATGACGAGCAAATAAATCGTGACTGTCAAATTACCAGAGATGAAAAATCAATTTTGAATGTATTAGCAAGAGAATTCGAATTCTCACATGCGGAAATGCTTACTCTTTATGCTGCAGAAACTCCGATCCCCAAACTTGACATCGACACTCTGATTTCTCTGATTAAAGATTCAGGTCTTGGCTTTTACAGTCGCAAAAATCTTAAAGTTTATATTCCTGATGAAGTCATAGGGTTATTGCAAAATATATTGAATATTGAATTACCCAATAAGTATTTTAGGAGAATTTTAAAACAACTTCAAACTTCGCAATTAAATCGTATAATAAAGAAATATAATATATCATTCAGCCCTGAACAAAAAGCAGATAATGAAGTAAAAGTCAGAGCTATTCTGGCTGCCGGAGTCGGCGTGAGGAATGTGCTTCTTCGAGATATTCACCAGCCTGGAATATCTAAGACGGAAGTAAAAGATTTCCTATCAAAAATATTGCATGATTTAAATATTGATCTTCAGAAAATCGGAGCATCTCCGGAGGAACGTCTGGATTTGATTATCGACTATTTCAAAAAGATTGACAGCCAAGACCATATAGATATGTCTTCAGAAGCATTTGAAAATTTTATATATGACATAAACCTGGCTGTTCCACAGATGAATGACAGGCTAAGAGATGAATTTGAACTTTATCCGGAGCAGGTGATGAACTTGACAGTGCTTTCCGATTATAATATAAAGCCGCGTGATATTACTTATTTGATGACGGAAACAGAATTATCCAAATTTTGTGAAACAAAGCAGATAGGTACCCGAGGGAATACCATTAAGAACATTCTTGATAAATATGGTGATATGAAAAGCCGTTTGCTTGAAAATTATTCAGTTATTGCAGCACGTGATGTTAATGCCTTAAAGACGAATAATATCAATATCAAAGAAGGTCAACTTGGAGCAAAATTTGAAGAACTTACCAAGGTGATATTTTCGAAATTGAATTTTAATATTGATGATAAGCTCAAAGCCGAAATTAACAGCAATAAGGATAAAATTGATATAATTATTTCACTCGGTAATGGCAGAATTATAATTGTGGAGTGCAAAACGGCTAAAGAGGTGGAATATAACAAATATTCATCATTGTCTAGGCAACTGAAAAGCTATCACAAATTATGCAAAAATAAAAATTTCCAGGCTGTTCGAACGATTTTAGTGGCGCCTGATTTCAGTAAAGATTTTGTTGATGAATGCATCAAGGATTGGGAACTAGAGCTATCTTTGGTCACGGCAGACGGTTTGCTGGAATTGCTTAAGATATTTACTGAAAAGAAAATGCAGGAGTTTCCGATTGGAGTATTTGGAAATAATTTGAAATTGGATGCGGACAAGGCGAGGAGTATCCTTGAACGTTGATTCTTGACGATTCATTATAAATAAAACATATATGCGGGCGTGGAGATGGATGCAGGCAAAACCAATGTGGAGGGAATGGCAGTAAATTTGAATATTGATTATCTGCCTAAAATTAATTTAGCATTGCAACAAAATGCGATTCCTGTTATCAGAGCGATAACGATTGATAACATGCTTGACTGCGAATTGAGAAATGTAACTTGTCATATTACATCTACTCCAGCTTTTTTTGAACCTATTACTACAACTATTGATGTTATTTCCGCTCGTAGTCATTACGTTGTTGATGATGTTATTGTTAAATTGAATTATCAGTATCTGGCCGAACTATCCGAGAGAATAAACGGTCAAATCCAAGTAAGAGTCAGCACTACACCAGCTGATTCCGCAACAGAGAAAGAATTACTGTTGCAATCCTATCCCGCTACGATTTTTGCTTTTGATGAATGGTTTGGCTCTGAGGTTATGCCGGATATTCTGGCTGCGTTTGTAACCCCGAATCTGGATATTATTTCACAATTGCAACAGCGGATTTCGCAACTATTGAAAGACAAAACCGGCAACAGTGCTGTTGACGGCTATCAGTCGAAAGACAAAAAGCGGATTTATACTATAATTGAGGCCGCTTATAAAGCTGTTGCCGAGCAATCGATAAATTATGCGAACCCTCCTGCCAGTTTCGGAAAAAATGGACAAAGGATTCGTTTTGCCGATGCGATATTCAAATTTAAACTCGCAACCTGTCTTGATATTTCCCTGCTTTTGGCTGGGGTACTTGAACAGTGCGGGTTGAATCCCCTGGTACTGTTGCATCAGGGGCATTCTTATGTTGGTTGTCATCTGACGGAATATCATTTCCCTGATTCTCTCCAGGATGATCTGCAATCTGTCCGCAAACGTGTCGAACTTGATGAAATCGTGGTGTTTGAGGCTACCGCTGCTATAGCATCCAACGCCATATCTTTTCGGGATTCGGAACTGGCCGGGAAAAAACATCTCATACTTGAAGCCCAATTCATTGGCGCTTTAGATATACGTCAGGCAAGAACATTGGGCTTGCGTCCTTTGCCGCTTAAACGTACTGCGGACGGACTTGTGGTTGTGGACGATGATTTGGGAATGAGCCCGAAACGTGAGATAAATAATAAAGCGGACCGCGCTTTTCGAACTGAGATAGAAATTGCGCAAAATGAAGACAAGCGTAGCCGCGTTACCCGTTGGCAGCAAAAACTGCTTGATCTTACTCTCCGTAACCGCTTATTAAACTTCAGAGAAACCAAGCAGACTATTCCGATAGCATTCAGTAACTTAGGAGTATTAGAAGATAAATTGGCGGCAGGAACCCAGTTTACGATTAATTCGGCCACCCAATTGTTATCCGGAACCGATCCACGTGACTTGTCTGTGCTAGAACGACAGACCGGAGAAGACCCGTTAACCCGTTACCTTTCTGATGAGTTCAGCCGAAAACGCCTGCGTTCATATCTGAGTGAAGGCGAACTTTATAAACGGTTGCTTGGTTTATATCGTCAGGCTCGTACTGATATAGAAGAGGGCGGGGTAAATACCCTCTTTCTGGCTCTTGGCTTTCTGGAGTGGAAAGAGAGTTTGACTGCGACTCAGGTACATCAGGCTCCACTCTTGTTGTTACCAGTTAAGCTTGAACGCAAATCTGTGCAGGAAGGATTTACTCTTGAAAGAGCGGATGATGATACGATTATTAATGTTACCTTGCTTGAGCTGTTGCGTCGTGACTATGGCAAAGTTATTCCCGGTATTGATCCTTTGCCGACAGACGATTCCGGCGTTGATGTTCAGATGGTTTTTCAGCTTATACAGCAGGCGGTAAAGGATTTGCGCGGCTGGGAAGTCCGAAGCGGGCTTTGGCTCGGCAGTTTTTCTTTTAATAAATTTATCATGTGGAATGACCTGAACAGTCGTCTGGATGATTTGCAACAAAATCCTGTGGTTAACCATTTGGTAAATGATGCGGGAAGTGCTTTTGATGATGGGATTAAAGGAGTAATGCCGGACAATTTAGAACTGGAAATGAAATACGATCGACTTTTTTGTCCGCTTAGTGCCGATTCATCTCAACTCAGCGCAGTGTTATCGGCGGAACGTGGCAAGAATTTCGTACTTCATGGGCCCCCTGGAACTGGGAAATCGCAAACTATTACGAACCTGATTGCGCATTGCCTGACAGTTGGAAAGAGAGTTTTGTTTGTGGCTGAAAAGCGTGCCGCTTTGGAGGTTGTACACCATAGGTTATGCAACATCGGGTTACGACCGTTCTGCCTGGAATTGCATTCGAACAAAGGCGGTAAGCGCGAAGTATTGGCGCAGTTTAAAGAATCGCTTGATTTCATTGAAAGTCATGAGCCTGCGGATTGGGGCACTGTCACCAGAGAACTGGAAGATATCAGGAGAAATTTGAACTCTTATGTCGCAGAATTACATCATAATTATCCGAATGGTTTGTCTGTTTATCGAGTTTTTTCTTATCTCATCAATCATGAAAAAGATGAGCAACTGATTTCCGGCGTGAATGATCTGTCGTTACAGCAATCAACCCTGAAAATATCAGCAGAGGAGCTCGGCCAGATGCGTAGTGTGGTGGCCGAGATGGCTTCCTGCGCTGAAGTTTTGTCAGATAAAAACAAAACTGATTTCTTTTACATAAGGCATTCCGACTGGTCTCCTCAATGGGCCAAGGAGGCGGTGACTGTTTCAGAAGAATTGATTCATGCCTGTACAGCTTTAGCCGATTCATGTAAAAAACTGTTCTTACAACTGGGGTACATGCGTCAAACGTGGTCGGAATCCGATATATACAATATGGCTCTATTGGCAGAACAACTTAAAGATGCGCCTAATTTACCGGAAGGATTTATCGGGAAAGGCTGGAAAAATTTTGCTGCGGAGGTTGAAGCCCTTACTGATAATGGACTGATCTTAAATGAATTGCGGGAAGAATTGTGCGATTTTGAGTTGGACAAGATATTGGGCTTAAATATAGGTGGCATCAGGAAACGTTTGGAAAACAATGCCGGAAAAATTTTCATTATTCGCTTTTTAAATAATCGTTCCCTGCTTTCAGAACTTCAACCGTTAAAAAAACTTGGCGGAACAAAGCTGAAACTGGCGGAAATTAAAACGCTTCTGGATAAATTTGAACAGTTTATTTCAAGTAATTCTTACATCAACTCTGTACCCTCAGAATTGCCGGCACGTCTTGGAGTATGGTGGAACAATGGCAATTCGGACTGGGAAAAACTCAAGACAGCCATTGCCTTCGGAAATAAGGTTAATGACGCCATAACAATTGTCTCTAATGGCAATACTGCTCATTTAACGCTTGAATATTGAAATAATGCTGCTATATTATTTGCAACCCTAACTCAAGGAGGTTGCGGATGGCGCGAACCAAAGCCAGTATTGGAGAACTTCGAAACAGTGA
>JBAYCO010000084.1:0-10755 GCA_041668685.1 Victivallaceae bacterium
ACGGGCGCTTCCGCGGCCTCCAACCGGGAAGAATTCCTCCTGCTGGTCCGCGGCATGGAAAGCGGCATCGAGACTTTCCGGGATAATTTCAGCAATACCGCCGGGGACAGTGAAGTCCTCAATATGAAACGCCTCCTCCAGGCGGCTATCGCCAACAATGCCAGCGACCTGCTGATTACCACCGACGCCCGGCCGACTTTGCGGGTCGACGGCAGCCTGGTGCCGCTGAACACGGAATTCCTGACGCCCGTGGACACGCAGCGTCTGCTTTTCAGCATCCTGACTCCGCAGCAACGCGCCCGCTTCGAGGAGGAACGCGAAATAGATTTCGCTTTGTCGATCAGTATGAAAGTGCATTCTGAGGATGAAAAGGCCTTGCAGTACCGTTTCAGGGTCAATGGTTTTTATCAGCGCGGAAGTATCGGCGCGGCCCTGCGCGTCATCCCGAAACGCATTCCGTCCACAGAAGAACTGAAACTGCCGCCGGTACTGGTTAAACTCGCGGAAAAGAAAAGCGGCCTTATCCTGATAACCGGCCCGACCGGACACGGGAAAAGCACGACGCAGGCAAGCTTGATAGACAAAATAAATAATGAAGCCGCCTGTCATATCATTACGGTCGAAGACCCGATAGAATACGTCCATTCGAACAAGGAAGCCGTCGTCGAACAGCGCGAACTCGGCGCGGACACCATGAGTTTCGCGCATGCTTTGAAATACGCTTTGCGCCAGGATCCGGACGTCATTCTGGTCGGTGAAATGCGCGATATCGAAACCATTTCGGCAACCCTGACCGCCGCCGAAACCGGACATCTGGTAATGGCGACGCTGCATACCAACAACGCGCCCCAGACCATTGACCGGATAATAGATTCTTTCCCGGCGCACCAGCAGAACCAGGTAAAATTACAGCTTGCCGGGGTTTTGCTGGGAGTGATCGCGCAGCGTTTGATCCCGCTGAAAAGCGGCGAAGGGCGGGCTGCCGCTTTCGAAGTAATGGTCGGCACCCCGGCGGTTCAGGCCCTGGTCAGGGACGGAAAGACCAGCCAGTTGCAGTCGGTTATGGAAACCGGCTTCAAGGACGGCATGGTCACCATGGCCAAAGCAACCGAAGAACTTTACAATAAAGGACTCATATCCAGGAAAGATTATGAGTCATTAAATAAAACATTCAAAACTACTAAGGGGTATTAAGATCATGTTTAGGATCGGGCATGGTTATGACGTTCATCGTCTTGAACCGGGCAGGAAGTTGATTTTAGGAGGAGTTGAAATCGAACATTCGACCGGGCTTTCCGGGCACAGCGACGCGGATGTCGTCATTCACGCGTTAATGGACTCTATACTGGGGGCTTTAGCCTTGGGCGATATCGGTATCTGGTTTCCGCCTTCCCAGGCTAAATACAAAAACGCGAACAGCCTGAAACTGCTGGCTAAAATATTGAAAGACGACAGATGCGCCGCCTATGAAATGGGTAATTGCGACATCACAATCGTCGCCCAGTTTCCCAAGCTGGAACCTTTTATCGGGCAAATGAGGAAAAATATCAGCAAAGTGTTTAAATGCCAACCGGAACAGATATCGATAAAAGCCACAACCACCGAAGGCTTAGGATTTTGCGGCCTGCAAAAAGGAATGGCGGCCCACGCCGTAGTCATATTGAAGAAAAAATGAAAATAAAAGTACGCAGATCGATTCTTAACGGGGAACTGGCGGTTCCGGGATCAAAATCACACACTATCCGCGCGATTGCCGCGGCTTTGATGGCGGAAGGCGTGAGCATTGTCCGCGCCCCGCTGGAATCAGCTGACACCCGTTCAACCCTGGAAGCCGCCAAACTGCTGGGCGCTAAGGTCAGGGAATTTCCCGGTCGTTGGGAAATTACCGGAACCGGAGGCCGGATAAATAATCCCGGCAAGGTGATCGACATGGGAAATTCCGGCACCGGCCTGCGAATATTGAGCGGCATCGCCGGCACGGCCGACAGTGAAATCACTTTTGACGGCGACGCTTCTTTGCGTTCCCGCCCGATGAAACAACTCACCGACGCCCTGGGCAATTTAGGCGTTAAGATTACCAGCCGAGACGGGAAATGCCCGGTCAGTTTTCGCGGCCCGCTCAAAGGCGGCAGAACTGAAGTGATCGGAACCAGTTCGCAGTTCCTGACTTCCCTGCTTTTCGCCTGTCCCTTCGCCCAAAACGATACTGAAATAATCCCGGTCAAACTACAGGAAAAACCCTACGTTGAAATAACTCTCGGCTGGCTTGAACGCCTCGGCGTCAAGCTTGAACGCACGCCGGACATGTCATATTTCAAAGTCCCGTGCGGACAGAAATTCAAAGCTTTTGACTGGACTATTCCCGCCGACTTTTCCACCGCCGCTTTTCCGCTGGGAGCCGGAGCCGTCGCCGGCGGCGCGGTCAGGATAAAAAATCTGGATTTCAACGACCTGCAGGGCGACAAGGCGGTGTTCGATTTTGTTGAAAAGTTCGGCGCTAAAGTTGAACGCCTGCCGGGATATACCCAGGTTTCACCGGGCAGACTGTCCGCCCTTGAACTGGATCTGAACGCCACTCCCGACGCTTTACCCCTGCTCGCGGTAGTCGCCGCCTGCGCCGAAGGAACAACGCGTTTCGTAAATGTCGCTCAGGCCAGGATCAAGGAAACCGACCGCATTGCCTGTATGACGCGGGAACTCGGAAAAATGGGAATAGAGGTTGAGGAATTGCCGGACGGAATGGTTATACGGGGGGGAAAACTGCGCGGCGCGGAGCTGGAATCTTACGATGATCACCGGATAGTAATGGCCCTGACCGTCGCCGCATTGGCGGCGGAAGGCGAATCCGTCATCAATAAAGCGGAAAGCGCCGCCGTAACCTACCCTGGTTTTATTTCTGATTTTAAAGCTCTCGGAGCTGATATTGAGGTACTGCCCTGATGGCGAATTTAAGCAAAGCCAGTACGCGTGTTACCCTTGAGGTTGACCTCGGTAAAATAAAGCGCAATATCCAGAAGTTCTGTGAACTGGTCTCCCCCGGCAAAATTACCGCCGTAGTCAAAGCGAACGCATACGGGCTCGGAGCCGTGGAAGTCGCACGAGCCTGCCGGGACGCGGGTGTCGACAGTTTCGGCGTCGCGGATGTAAACGAAGCCTTGGAACTTAAAGATATCGGACTGCCGATAATGATTCTCGGCAGCATTCTGCCGGAAGAGATCCCGGAAGCCGTCGCAAACGGTATTATTTTGCCCGTAAACGATTTCGAAGGAGCGCGGCAGATCAGCGCCGAGGCGCTCAGGCAAAATCGGACGGTTCAATACCAGATACTGGTAGATTCCGGGATGGGGCGGCTCGGCATCCTGCTCCGGGACGCGCATCAGGAAATAAAAAAGATCATTAAGCTGCCGCAATTGGAGTGTATCGGCATCTATTCGCATTTCCCGGTCGCTGACAATATTCATAACAATTATACCGCCGAACAGATAAAGAATTTCCATTCCCTGATCAAAAACCTGGAAGCCGACGGCGTGTCTTTTCAAAATATCCACACCGCCAACAGTGACGGCGTTAATAATTACCCCCCGGCCTACAGCGAACCTTTCAACCGGGTGCGCCTGGGACTGAACATCTACGGCTACAGCGAACAAACCCGACTCGACTTGAACACGGTAATTACCTTTAAAGCCAAACTGGTGATTATCAGAAAACTCCCGGCCGGATCATTCATCGGTTACGGACAAACCCACTGTCTTGCTGAAGATACCCTGGTGGGAACGGTTGCCGCAGGTTATGCCGACGGCCTGCCGCTGGCTTTGTCGAACCGCGGCCATGTCCTGATAAGAGGCAGGAAATGCCCGATAATAGGCCGGGTTTCAATGGATTACACCACGGTTGATTTAAGTCAGGTTCCCGATGCTGAATGCGGTGATGAAGTTGTCTGTATAGGCGTCCAGGGCAATGAAAATATTCCGCTGCAGAGCTGGGCCGAAATAAAAGATACTCACGCTTACGAAATTTTGTGTTCGATCACCCCGCGCGCCAAATGCGTTTACATAAAGTAAGCTGTGCGGAAGAATAAAAAAATCTCATGGATTCGGTTGAAGTAAAAGTGTTTAAGGTTTATATTTTTCTTATTGACGCCGTGGAGTCTTTGTGACAGCAGGATTGAGAAACTTGATAATCCGGATTTTTTATTATGAATAAGATCAATATCAAAACAAGTAAACACAGTGAAATGATAAATTTCACCAGCCGGCTGAGCGCTTTGATACCTGAGAATTTCAAATCCGGGATATGCCATGTTTTCTGCCGGCATACGACTGCCGGACTGACGATCAATGAAAACGCCGACCCGGCCGTACAACATGACATAATAGCGGGAACAGAACAGCTCGTCGCCTGGAACAACCCTGTTTTTCAACATTTTGAAGGCAACAGCGCCGCCCATATCAAAGCTTCCATGATGGGATTTTCGCAAACTATTCCGGTTGAAGACGGGAAATTGTGTCTCGGCACCTGGCAGGGAATTTATTTTTGTGAGTTCGACGGCCCCCGGAACCGCGAAGTTTTAGTGCAGTTTATTGGAGATTATAATGTTTAAACTGTTTTTCACATTATTCATATCGCTGCATATTTGCGTCCTGTACGGCAAAGGGACTCCGGTAAAAGTACTCCTGACCAATGACACCTGGCTTAAAGCCGAGCTGCTGAAATCCGATAAAGAAGGAAATCTCACTATCCAGTTGGATAAACGGGAACAGATCCTCCGGCGCCGGGATTTCAAGCTGGTAAAAATGGCTTTACTGCCGGAAATAGTCAAAGCGGAAGCCTTCCTGAACACCGGGAAATTCGGGGAAGCGCAAAATCTGCTTAACGCGCTTGCCGCCGCCTATAATTTCCCGACCATGGAATTAAAAATTAAACTCCTTCTGGCTCGGCTGAAAATAGCTGAAAACGACTATAAAGGCGCGGTTTCCATTCTGGAACCGCTGTTGAAATATGAAATGGTAATGCCGCAAATGGAAGCCGCTTCCTGCGCCCGCGGGCTCCTGCTCCTGGGCAACGCCTGCGCGAAACTCGATCTGCGGGACAATGCCGAAAAAGCATACCGGAGCTCCTTTGAACTGGCGGTACCCGAATATTCCGCCGTCGCGAATTTCAAACTTGGGGAAATGCTCCTGAAACAGAAAAACGTCCAGGGCGCCTTGGATTGTTTCCTTGAAAACATAGCCGTATTTCCACCGGAAACGCCCGGCCGCAAACATTCCCTGGAACAAACGATTACTATTTATAAAAGCAATAAAAATAAAAAACTTAAACTATATGAGGAGATGTTAAAAAAAGAATATCCCAGAGGATTAAATTAAATTTAAGTAAAAGGTTATAAAAAAATGAAAATTATGAAAATCAACAGAATTCTTGCTGTTCCGGCCGCGATAGTTTTCTGCTTTTTCGTCCAGCAGGCAGCTTTCGCCCAGGCTTCCGAAAACGCCGCAAACATGGCAAAAATCGAACAATCAGGGAAAGCCGCCCCGGCTGAAAACGCCGGAGAACCCGGCAGCCTCAAACAGCCCGGAACTCTGGAAAAGAAAACCGAAGCCAACAAGAAAAAGGATTTTTTCAAACACAAATCTTTTTTGGTGGCCGGGGGCTTCTGGGGCTTCTTTATATGGATATTGCTGCTGCTGAACTTCACTCTTTTCTGCGCCGCCGCCATAATAACCTGGTGTTTCATCCGCCGTCACCGCACCTACCCCAAAGAACTCGTTCACCGGGTAAAAACCGTTCTTTATGACGGCGAACTGGGATTTGCCATGGAGGCCTGCTCTCCTTATAACACGCCGCTCGGCAGAATTTTGTTTTCGTCGTTCAAAAACATCGCGGACGGCTTTGAAGTATGCAAAGATGAAATGAATATCGCCCTCAAGGCCGAATATGAAAGGATGCTGAAAACTACCCGTCTGCTGCTCAATTGCGCCATTTATTCATCAGTTCTGGGACTACTGGGGGCGGGAATGGTTATTTTCCGCGCCCTGCGGCATTTTTCCGCTTCCCCGGTCTGCAACTGGCACGAACTCGCTTATAACATTTCGCAAAGCTTTTATCCTCTGATAACCGCGCTCGTCATTGCGTATATCGCATTCTGGTTCTACCAGTACTGTCTCGGCAAGATCAACCGGATAATCATCAATACTGAAAAGATCGCTTATGACCTTATCAAGGTGCTGCGGGGCATTCATCTTGAAGACGATCTGCCTGATCTGCCGACAATGACCCGTTTGCTGAGTCCGCATTCGATTGCGAATTTATCCCAGGATAAAACCGAAAATAAAAATAAGTCAGGGGAAAAATAAGTTATGGAAAATGTTGTTATAATAGGTTCAGGGGCCGCCGGCCTGACCGCTGCCGTTTACAGTTCAAGAGCCGACCTCGAACCGCTGGTTATTGCCGGGCAGATGCCGGGAGGACTGCTGACGCAGACTTCTGATGTGGAAAATTACCCCGGCTTCCCGGAAGCGGTCAACGGTTACGAGCTGATGTTCAAATTTCAGCAGCAGGCTGAAAATTTCGGGACCAGGATAAAAAACGACACCGTATCCAAAGTTGAATTAAAAAACGGCGGGCCGCATAAAATTCAGCTCGCGTCAGGTGAAACGATTGAGACCAGGACTCTGATCATCGCTACCGGGGCGGCGCCCCGCTGGCTGGGCCTGGAGTCGGAAGATCGCCTGAAAAACAAAGGAGTTTCCGCCTGCGCCACCTGTGACGGGGCTTTTTTCAGAAATGTACCCGTTCTGGTCGTCGGCGGCGGCGATACCGCAATGGAAGAAGCCCTGTTTCTGACCAAGTTCGCCAGCAAAGTAACGGTTGTGCACCGCCGGGATGAATTGCGGGCATCCAAAATCATGGCCGACCGCGCGATGAACAATCCCAAAATCGAATTCATGTGGAGTTCT
The DNA here is from genome assembly GCA_041668685.1 of Victivallaceae bacterium. Lineage (GTDB taxonomy): Bacteria > Verrucomicrobiota > Lentisphaeria > Victivallales > Victivallaceae > JAHOYW01. The sequence goes on from JBAYCO010000084.1 coordinate 6,957, forward strand.
CAGGTCGTGGAAATAATAGGCGATTCGGAAGTCGAGAAAGTCAGGGTGAAAAACCTTAAGGACAACAGTGAAACCATTGTCGAGGCCAAAGGCTATTTCGCGGCCCTGGGACATGTACCCAATACGGAAGTTTTTAAGGGCGCCGTTGAAACTGACGACAAAGGTTTTATCAAACTGAAGGACGGTTCCGGCTACACGAGCGTGGACGGGGTTTTCGCCGCCGGTGACTGCGCCGACCATGTATATCGCCAGGCGATTACCGCCGCCGGGATGGGATGCCGCGCCGCCATCGATGCCGAACGCTGGCTTGAATCTCAACACCGATAAGCGTGGATTTTTGGGCGTTTTTACGGGAATTTTGCTTATTCAAAGCGTCTTGAGCAGTAGTTTCAGGTTAAAAGCGCTTATTTTTCTGTTTTTTTTCGAAAACACAAGTTGTTTATTACAAATTAGTTATCAATAACCGCCCGCAACAGGGGATGAAAAAACTATTTTTTTCTTGTTTTTTCGGTTGCCAAATTTAAAAGTTCTGCTTATATTAGTTATAAGTTCTTAAGTCTTAGGTCATAATCTTAACCCTTTAACGAGGAGGTCACAAGTGAAACACGGTTTCTATGATGTCAAAGCTAAGAAGAAGGTTGAAGCAGAAGTAATTCAAAAAGTTACTTATGGTAAGAAAGGTAACGAAAGATATGCTTTCAAAGCCAAAACTTGTGATGGCCGTAATCTTACAGCTTTCGTTAACAAAGCTACCTGGGATAAAGCTTCTGTTTAAGCTTTTCTCAAAAGAGATTTAAAACTCCCGCGTAAGTGGGAGTTTTTTTTTAGTGCGCCCCGCGGGGCGCCGCGACAAGGAGATTTGCAGGATGAAGGTAAAACAGCTTTCTCTCTTTATCGAAAACAAGCCGGGAACGCTTAATGAAGTATGCCAGGCGCTTAAAAAACATAATATCAATATTTCCACTTTGTCGCTCGCGGACACGGAACAGTTTGGTATTGTGCGGCTGTTGATCCGGGATTGGGAAAACGCCAAAAGAATCCTTGAAAGCATCGGTTTGGTGGTAAATGTCACCGAGGTTCTCGCGCTGCCCGTGGATGACCATCCGGGGGGGCTGGCCAGCCTGCTTGAAATCCTCGCACGGAACAACGTCAACATTGAATATATGTACGCGTTCAGTTACGGCAAAGCGGACAAGGCGATCATGGTATTCCGTTTTGAAGATACGGACAAGGCGCTCGAAGCGCTTGCCGGTAAAAATATTGACATTATAAAAAGTATCGACCTGTTCAGTTAAACAAGCATATAACGGAAATGAAAAGATGTTTGAAATAGATATAACCCGAAGTTTTTCAGCGGCGCATTGTCTCCGCGGCTATCAGGGAGAATGCGCTTCCCTGCACGGACACAACTGGACGGTGCAGGCGGTTTTGCGGGTGAAGGAACTCGATGAAATCGGGATTGCGGTTGATTTTAAGAAACTTAAAAAGGATCTGGATGAAATTCTGGACGAATTCGATCACACTAATATTTCAGATTACCCGGCTTTTGCCGAATTGAACCCGACCAGTGAAATAATCGCCGGAACCATCTATAAAATACTTGCGCCAAAAATCAACGATGATAACGTAAGACTATATAAAATAAGAGTTTGCGAATCCCCGACTTCCGGCGCAAGCTATTTCGAAGAGTAACACGGAGCTGCCGATGCCTAACAGACAACTGCTGGTCAACGAAACATTCCTGAGTATTCAGGGGGAATCAAGCCATGCGGGGCGTCTATGTTTTTTTATCCGGCTGGCAGGCTGTAACCTGAACTGTTCTTATTGCGATACTGAATACGCCGGCAGCACGGAAAACGGCGTCGCCATGACCGTGGAACATCTCGTAAGCCAGGCAAAACTGTCAAAAGTCCGGCTGGTTGAAATCACCGGCGGCGAACCGCTTGACCAGGCAAACACCCCGTTTTTATGCCAGGCCCTGCTTGCCGAGGGAATGGAAGTCATGGTTGAAACCAACGGCTCCCTGCCTTTAAGCCTCTTACCTCCGGCGGTCAGGAAGATCGTGGATTGCAAAACTCCTTCGAGCGGGATGGTGGAATACAACCTGTATGACAATTTCCATATCCTCTCCGACCGCGACGAAGTAAAATTCGTCATTCTGGATTATCAGGACTACGAGTTCGCCCTGACCATAATAGAAAAGTACAAACTCCGAAGCAAGACCCCTAATATTTTATTGAGTCCGATATGGGGAGAACTCGATCCCGCCAAACTGGTTGCCTGGATGCGTGCAGACCTGCCCCCGGCCAGACTGAATCTGCAACTCCATAAAATAATATGGGGACCGAAAAAACGGGGAGTTTAAGAGTTTTAAGGAATTTCAAAACCACTGATCTTCACTAATTTGACACTGATTTTTTACTAAATCAGTGTTTTATCAGTGCGGATAAGTGGCTAAGGAAAACACAAATTCAAAAAAAATGATTCTGTCAAAATAACAAATTCCTTACACAATGAACTTAACCGGCTTTGCCGGGAATTTCAGTAGTCACGAGTGCGGCCTCGCACCGTGACCGGCAAAGTTTATATCCTCCTCTAAGACTCTCTGTGCCGGAGCAAGGCTGCTCCCGGCGCTACTTGAACGTAATATCCCTGACGCTGCCGCGTTCTATCAGTTTCGGATATAAATTCCTGTCTGCCGGCTTTATCCCGGAAATAATCCATTCTTTCAGCATTCTAACTGCTTCCCGGCCGATTTCCTCAACCGGCTGTTCAAGCGTCGTAAGACCGACGTGGGCCGCATCCGGCCAGGTAATGTTATCATAGGAAATTATCGAAATATCTTCAGGTATCCTGACGCCGAAATCGCGGCAAACGTGATAAAATGTCATTGCCCGGTGATCGCGCATGGCGAAAACCGCAGTCGGACGGCTCCCGGACAGAAGCAGTTGCCTTAAACCGGAATATTGACCGTTTTCATCCGGTTGAATAATGTTCTCAGGCGCAAGCGATATTTCATCCTCGGCCAAAGCGCCGCGAAATCCGGCAAGTATTTCTTTGTAAAGATAATTTTGCAAAGGACCGGCAACCACACCGATATGACGATGCCCCCTGGCGGTTAAATAACGTCCGGCCTGACGGCCGACATTGCGGAAATCCATCCGGCAGCACAATGCGGGGTCGTCCTTTTCCTGGTTGGCCACCAGATAAGGTATTCCGATGGTTTCCAGGGCGGAAAACATGGCTTTTCCGTCCCCGCCCTCAAGAAAGACAAGTCCCTGGATATCGCCTTTTGCATGGCGCGCGGCCAGTTCGTTCATGAAAACCGCCGAGTCGGAAAAGGACATTACTACTTCGGCATGATTTTCCGCGGCTTCAGCGCAAACACCCGCGAGGATCCCCATGGCTTCGTTCGCTTTCGGAAAAATGATCGTGCCGTTAAAACGAACCAGAAAACGTTCAAGGGAAAGCTTTTTCTTTACTTTGATGACTTTCGCCCCGCGTCCGGGAATCAGACATATCAAATTTTCCGTCCGCAATTTGCGCAATACGGTACGGATCACGCCGCGGCCGGTGCCGTAATTCTGCGCCAACTCTCGTTCCGAAGGCAGAAATTCAGCCTGGCTGTATTTACCGTTCTGTATGTCTTCGCGGATTTTTTCAAAAACCGAAACCGTATGCGCCCTGACCATTAAAAACCTTCCGTTATTTTCCCGGATATCACGTTATACTTTTTTAATCTGAACCGCCAAGTAGGCCGGCTTTCGATGAAAGCGGCAATGAGCAAACATTATACGGC
>JBAYCO010000085.1:0-10728 GCA_041668685.1 Victivallaceae bacterium
ACTTTATTAGTCTGAAGGTTTAACAATTAACGTCATATGTTAAAAACTTTTAACTAAATTTTCAAGGTGTAGCCACAGCTGTCCCTAGCCGTGCGTCGCACAACTGCGCCCCTGGAGACAAGGGCGGCTACACCGGTTTCACGAACAAATTAAAAGTTAATAATTCAACCTAAAACAGTATAATAAGCCTGGAGTTGCAGAAAATTTTTATTCCGCAACAGCGCCGGTAGAAAAATTATAATCAGTAACTAACTCCTGCTGGTCAAGATCCTTTACATGTCCGTCACCAAACAAACAATTTGCCTGTTTTGCATGACGAATATGAACCGGGTTGCCCGCCTGGTAACTGATAAAATAGTACCATTGCTTATCTGCGTCACTCCCGGTGGGGTTGCGGCGGCTGTCCGCAATGAATAAGAATTCAGAAGGCGTACCCAAATTGGCGCCGCCACCGCTTTTTACGACCGGGTTGTGAAGGATCCGGTAGGCAACGTATGTCCAGTACTTAAGGCCGTATGTGTGGGAAGCTCCGTCCCAAAGCCCCATTCCGGCATTGGTGGTGAAGCTGGGACAGGTAAAAATACTCTGTTTCCCATAAACCGGTTCCTGCGTATAACCATTTTGAAAAAGAGTTGTCGCCCAGGTTTTTTTGCCGTCATGAGAATACGTAGACCAGCCTTGATAGTCATTCGCGTAACTCAGTTGAAGCAGCCCCACCTGTTTCAGATTGCTGACGCATAATATTTGCTGACCTTTCTCTCTGGCTTTGTTGAGCGCAGGAAGCAACATTGAGGCGAGAATCGCAATGATCGCGATCACAATGAGGAGTTCAATGAGGGTGAAATGCCACTTTTTCATGTTCAATCTCCTTAATTTTATGTGTTCGTTAACATACTTATTTTAGTAATGAAATTTCCATAAAAACAAAGTGTTTTCTGTTTTTTGATTTTCCGCCCGGAACCGCATCGCATCTTTTGCATTATTTTTTGCCTCCGTGTTATTGCTGCCCGTCCATAAGGAATGGATGTGCGTCCAGCCATTTAAGAACATTTTTAACAATCGGCCGACTGAGTTTTTCAGGCAAATTGTCGATAAACGGATCAAAGCTGAAATAAACCGTTCTACCTGCATTCGCGGTAACGACAGCCGGGTAGCGGTTGCCTTCAGGGTTTTTCATCCATGCATGCACCCGCGCTCCATTGAACATGTCAAGTTTTACTCCCCGGCTGCCGGCGGGGAATTCCATGAAAAGCGAATTCAGCAGAGGAGAATCCTTTTGCTCCGCGAATAAACTGCTGAAAATAAACCAGTTTACCCGGTGGCTGCCTATATGTTCCGTATCCAGATAGAAGCGGCTGTTTTCGACATCGTAATACATTCCTTCCGAATAATACGGCGGATTGCTGTTTTCCGGCATCCAGATGGCAACTCCCAGGTCACTTACTTTCTGCATATTGACCGCCGATAATTCGTACTCGCTCCATAGAGCCAGCGCCAGCCTGGTATACGGATTTATCTTGTTCAGTTCGTTCATTAAAGGCTTGAAATAATATTCCGCCATAACATATTCCTGAAATTCCTTGTAATCGGGGGTGGCGTCTTCTTTGACGGTAAGTTCTCTCCCATATTTCTGTTTAAACAATTTTCTGCACTTCGGACAGAAACACATCTGCTCAGGCATGTGAGGCTCATCAGGAACATATACGGAAAGTTCCGGATACATGGAAGAAAATTCAATACAAATACTACGCTGCAATTGAAGCTTTTTAGAGGCCGCCAAAACACAGATGTGTTTTTTAGGCAGGCCGTCAGCGCCTATGGCAAATCCTGTTTTTTCAGGGCTGTAAGGGAAATTGTAATTAGGCGAGAATGCTCCCCAGACCCAAATATTGATATTTTCCTTTTTGCACAGCTTGTAAAATTTGTCAAAAAGCTCAGATTTGACGGGAGCCGTATTAGTATTTTTACACATTTCAGCGAAAATTCTGGATCGATATATCATTGAATATTTAGCCGGTTCCCCAAATCCTTTGAATACGTTCAGCATTACTATATTAATATTAAGTTCCTTTAATCTTGCAACCACTTTTTCTGCGCCTTGAGCTGCCAGATACGAAGCCCATAAATAAACCGCCCTGGGAAAATCCGGAGTGCCGTAAAGTCCCGGCATTTCCGCTTTTCTCCATCCGAAAGACTGTTCAAATATCTTTTTCAAGCCGGGATTGGCTGCATCCGGCGGAAAATTGGCAAACCATTTTTTTCGGGATGAATTCGTTACCGGTTTGGCCGCAAAATCATAATAATTAAAAAAGGAAAAGCCGTTAGCACCGTTTTCAAGCGCGTATTTTACTTTTGTTTTTAAGTACTTGGGATTGTTTTCACAATAATAAGTATAGAAAATAGGAATATTTTCATTGTGTTTCCCTATTCTCAAGGCTTTGGTCAGGAAAAATTGACCGTCAAGATATCCGGCTCTTCTTGTCGCTATCACCCGGCCGCCGTTTTCAATGAACTTTTCAATAGTTTTGGCAACCCCATAATGCATCCAGGTATCGGGAATGATCAAAGTGTTGATCTTAGTCAACGGTACTGCCGGTTCGTTGGAATAAGCACGGTTGGCCCGTGACTTTTTGCGCAGCACAAAGTTATCTTCGGCAAGTTGAATTTCACGGGTGTTGACAACCCGCACATCATCATATCCGGCTTCCTTTACCGCATTAAGCCATTTTTCATAGCATGAACCTTTCAGTCTCCTTTTGGGATTTGAATCATTGGGATGCGGAGCCAATATTCCTATGCGCATTTTTTCTGGAATCTGTTTACCTGCTGTTTGTGCAAATGGATCAGCCGAAGCAGAACCACAAATCATTACCATAACAACAATTCTTACGAATATCTTTTCGAGCGCCATTTTAATTCCTCTTTCTATAAGGTTTAAAGTACAAACAAATTATCTTGAATAAAAATCAACTTTTTCTGTCCGGCGGATTCATTCAGCAGGTTTCAGCATATTTAATTTCAGCTCCTTTTTTTGATGGCCTTCTACCCGGCCGGCTGGGAGTCGTAGTCCCCTCCTTAAAGCCGGCAGGAAGCTTAATTCCTTCAAAATATTCCGTTTTTTCATTTATCATTTTAATTATCATGTTCGCAGCCGTTTTACCGATGTCGGCTATGGGTTGTTTTATCATAGACAACTGAACGTTGGAAAGTTTTCTGGCCCCACCGCCGCCGCTGCCGATTATGGCAACGTTATCAGGTATATTAATACCGTGTTTCAGCATCAGATAATATATATTGATACCGATAAAATCATTCAAAACAAAAATCCCTGATTTCCCGTTCCGTTTGATCAGTTCAACAAGCTTTTCATCCTGATAATCGGTAACTTCCGTAATTACGGTAATATCTGTGAGCTTGAAATTATATTTCAGGAGCGCTTCGACAAAGCCTTTTTGTTTTTCATAGGAAGCATAACTTGAAACTCCCCGATTACCCGGAACAATGAAGCGTTTAAAACCGCATGTCACTAAAATTTCCGCAGCTTTTTTCCCTTGTTCGATATAATCACAGGAAACGTAATTACGGGTGATTTCCTTATTCCACCGGTCTATCATTACAAAAGGCTTGCCCAGGCTGTCAAGAAAATACATTACTTCCCCATCGATATTGTCAGGGAAAGATATATATCCGGCCATAGACGCAAAATAACCGGGGTCGATGCCTTTCTTTATTTCGTCGCCGTTTACCGTCAACAGAGAACAGATATAGCCGGCTTGAAACAGAACTCTCTGAATTACCGATAATATATCCCATGTCCACGGGGAATTTCTCTGTTCAAGCTTGTTGGCATGGTCTAATTGAGTGGGAAATAAAATGCCGATATTGTTTTTTCTTTCTAACGGCTTGAAATGTGAAAATAAATATTTATCAGATACGTAAGTGCCGGTACTTCTACTTTCCAAATACCCGGCATCAGCTAATTCCCTAAACACTCTTCGTATTGTAATATTGCTTACTCCGGTTATTTTCGTGAGATTACAGACTGAAGGTATTTTTTCGCCGTTGGCGATAACTTTGTTTCCTATCAGTTCGGCATAATATTTACGCAGTTGTTCGTAGCGCGGGGAATTGCCGCTCCATTCCAACTTGAATATGTTATTATCTGCTATCATAAGAAATCTCTGCATGTATACGTGTGTATATATATTATAATATAAGTTTATGAATTTTTCAAGCAAAAAAAAGCTTTTTTTTAAGAAAATGATTAATTTACTCAAAAACAACATATAAACGTTGCTATACTCAATTTTTTTTCAAGGTAAATGCTTGAAAAACGCAAGCGACGCTTGACAACTCCCTGATGAAATAGTAGTTTAGGAATGATGTAAGCAGCAAACAATTATAGTAACGAGCCGCGGAATCTTGATTAAAACACTCAAAAATCACGGAACCGGACGCACCGGAGTGAAAGAGTTTTAATAACTGAGGGAAAAACAATGGGACAGGCATCGCTGCAGAGACAAACGAAAATCCTGAATTATCTTCAGGACGTACCGGAAGTAAGCGTACCGGAATTAGTCAAACTGACCGGCGCCTCGGAAGCCACGATACGCCGCGATTTGCTGGTAATGGAGAAAGACGGCCTCCTGGTCCGAACTTTCGGAGGGGCGCGCAACGCGGTTCAGCAGTCGCTGGTATTGCGAACTTTTGAACAGCGCAGCATGTTCCAGCACAATCAAAAACTCGCTATCGCCGCTGCGGCCGCTAAACTGGTCAAACCCGGCATGACCATTGTTATCGACAGCGGAACGACCTGCTGGCATTTTGCGTCCCAACTGAAACTGAATGGGAAAACCCCGTTGCGGATAATCACCTCCGCTTTGGCGGTCATAGAAACGCTCGGCGGCGTCAAGGACATTGAAATCCATCTGGTCGGCGGCCGTTTCCGGGTCGGCAACCTGGACTTCTGCGGTCCGCTCTCCAGTGCGACGTTCGCCAATTTCCACGCCGATGCGGCTTTTCTGGGCTGTGACAGCCTCCTCCCTCAAGCCGGAGCCTTTTCGCAGGATATCGATTCCGCCGCCATCAGTCATGCCATGGTCAGTTGCGCGGACAAACGGATCCTGATGTGCGATCATACCAAACTCGGCAAAAGCTGCTGTCATCGGATCCTTTCGCCTGAGGAAATTGATTATGTCGTCACCGATACTGTCAATGACTTATTCAATGAAGTTCCCTACCAGGTGATTCAGGCCAAATAAAAATTTCAGGCAAGAGCGGCGATCTGTGCTTTGATATTACCCAGCGCCGAACCTTCGCCGGGCCCGGTATGAAGTGAAAACCTTGTCTCCAGTTCCCGAAGCAGCGGGGCGTTTTTAAGGCCGCCGCCGGTCACCGTCAAATTGGTGATTTTCCGGTCATGACGCGCCGCCGCCTTGCCGTAACATTCGGCCAGGCTGCGGTTTATCACTTTGCCGTAATCCCCGATGGCAGCCGGGACTTCGGAACCGTTCCCGGCGCAGAGTTCCCGGATAACACCGGGCATGTCGGACGGATTGAAAAGTTCCGACGCAAGCGGGTCGAATATTCCGCCGCAGGTCGAGGCTTCCGCCGCGGCGTCAAAGGCGACATAGCCGGGAAAAGTCCCGGCTTTTTCCCATTCCCGTACGCATTGTTGTTGAATCCACATGCCGGGAAGTCCGTAAAAGGCTGTCCATACGCCGGGATAAACGCCCATTGCAATTGCTTCACCCGGAAGCTGTTCAAAAGAATTAACCCTTATTCCCAGCATCGCCCAGGTACCCAGGGAAAGAAAAAAAGTATCCGGGGCGGGATCAAGCGCCCGGAACGCGGCGGCAGTATCATGTCCGATACCGGAAATTACCGGAACTCCCTGTAATTTCCGGGGAAAACGCGGATCATTTACGTATCCTATAAGCTTGCCGGAGACGATCTCACCGAGAAAACCGTGCGGGATATCCAATTTATCGAGCAGTTCACAGTCCCAGGTCCCGGTATGAACATTCATCAACTGCGACGCTGAGGCCAACGCCCAGTTCGAAACGGCGCGACCGCAGAGCTCGTAATGGATCAGGTCGGCAATGTGGAGCAGGGTTGCGGCCTGCCCAAGCTGTTCGCGTTGACATTCGGCCATGAATTTCAATTGAGCCAGAGTGGAAACGCCGCTTACCGCGCTTCGTCCAATCCTTTGCCGCAGTTCTTCCGGGGAAATCAGCGCCGCGATATGCTGCGGCATTTCAGCAGTACGCCGGTCACGGTAGGATACCGGAAAACAGAGAAGCGCGCCGCCCGAATCCAGAAGCCCGAAATCCTGCGCCCAGGAATCGCAGCTGATCGATTCCGGGACTTTTCCGAGTTTATCACAGGTAATGCGCAGCCCGTCAATCAGTTTTTCCAGCAATCCGGCGTAATTCCAGCAGGTAAAACCGTTACGCTGTTCCAGTTCAGTAATGAAACGGGCGGTTTCGGTCAAACGGATTTCGTTTCCCTGCCGGGTTCCGGCAATGATCCGGCCGCTGCCGGCTCCAAGATCGATTGCGATATGATAACTTTCCATAATTCTACTTGTAGATACGTTCCGCGTTAGTTTTGAAGATCATCAGAAGTTCGGCTTCCGACAGCGGGGAGCCCAATACCATTCCCTCGATGCAGCGCGGATCGATCCAGTCCGCGTCGCTGGCGAAAAGAATCCGTTCCGCCCCGATTGCCGCAACCAGGTTTTCAATCATGCCGTTGTGAAAATAGTCCCCGGAAATATCTACGGACACGTTTGAATATTTGCCGCACAAGTCAACCACCTCGGAAAGACTGCCGATCCGGCCGCCGGCATGGCCGAGAATGAATTTGACTTTGGGGAATGTTTTTATGTGTTCTTCAAACAGCTTGGGACAGGAAAATTTCTGGGTCGGATTGTAGCTGGATATTTCCCAACTATGGGTCATCAGCGGTTTCCCTAATTTTTCGGCGGCGGCAAAAGCGTAAGCGTAACGCGGGTCGGAAGCGTAAACCTGATGTACCGCCGGATGAATTTTTATCCCGACGCATTCCGACAGCGGCAGCGCCGCTTCAAGGTTCTTAAGGCTCTGTTCAAGCGTATTCGGGTTGAACGCTTCGAAAAAACGCATCCGCCCTTGCGAAGCTCGGCACAACTCAAGCGCGGAAGCTTTTGCCGGTTCCTGAAGAGAAATGGCTTCATTAGGCGTAACATAAATTTCCCGGACGCCGACCGAATCCAGGAAAGCACGCCATTGCGGCCATTGGAAATTCCAGTCAGGGACTTCCATGCGGAGTAAATCCCGAGTATGGATCGTATGGGCATGCGCGTCAATCACGAAAGGAGTTATTTCCCGGTATTTGATCTCCGGCGGCATAAGCGGTTCAGCGCCTAGAAGCTCCCTGAGGTTATTACCGGCAATCGCACATTTAGTCCGCCAATCCAGATTACTCATGATCAGCGGCGCCATGGCGACGTCTTCAGCAAAGAACGGCATGAAACTGCCGTAAAGAAGTTTACCGGAAAGTTTCTGGAGCCGCTCCAAAGCCAGCATATTGCATAAATTTGCCGTCGCCAGGAATAAACGCGGATGTTTTTCGAGCAGCGCGGCCAGTTCGGTAAAATAGTAGAGGATCTTACGATCACCCGAAGCAATGACCAGGTCAAGTTCGGGATATTCCGTTGCCAGACAGTCGATCCGGTCGAGTTCCGCATCGGTCGCTTTAACGATCAGCGGGCAGCGGCGCTCCGCCAAAGCCGCCGCCGCGCTCAAGGTCATTGCTTCGGGACGATAATACGCGAGAGTCCCGGCCGCAATATCCGCTTCCCGCAGCAATGGCACAAGCGTCGCCGCCGGGATTTTCGATTTCGGCGCATCAGAAAAAACCGCCGCTGCGTCCGGCGGACGCCAGGCGTCCAGCCAGGGAAGCTGATTACGGATCGCAAAATAATTTTCCCGCCATTTATTTAATTCGTTCATCTTTTAAATTCCTATAAAACCAAGTTTTAAGTGAACAGTATTGCTTATTTTTCATTCCATCCCGCCAGTTTCACCGGACCAAACAAGCCGCCGGACAAACTTTCCGATTCAAATTGCCGCTGTCTGTTTTCATATGGGGAACGAGGCGGATACTTTTCCGCCCAAAAATCTTCAATCCGTTTCGGGGCAATGGCATTGGCCAGCGTATTAGTCACCGTTACCTCAAGACGGTTACTGCCGGGCCGCAGGGCGCCGGAAACATCGAACCTGAACAGTTTCCATACGGCTTTTCCCAACTTTACGCCGTTAAGGGTTACGGAACAGGCGTAACGTACCTCTCCCAGTTCCAGCCAGGCATTTTTAAAAGCACAGGGACAATTGAAATCAAGTTGATATACGGCGTCACCGCTGAACTCGTCGCCGAGATATTTACGCCAGTCGCCCAAATCGACCGGCACAGCGGCTGTTTCGCAGGTTTCGATTTGATAATCTTCTTCACCGACGAAATAACGTTTTTCGGCTTTCAGGGTCCAGCCGGAATCCAGCGTTATGGAATTTGCGGGGCTGAAGTCGGGAGCCGCTTCTCCCGATTCACCCGCCAGCAGTAACAGCGAATCGAAGCCGCCGGAGCGCCACCGGAATGAACCGGTATCGGGAACTGCATACAGTTTGCCGGTCAGGGCGTCGCAGCAACAGAGCGGCAACTGTTCGGGAATGACTATTTCCACATCCGCCGGGATGTCGCTTTCATTCACGATAAAATAAAGTGCGTGATCCCGCCAAACCCGTTTGCAGACCCGGACGGCGGATAAATTATCGCTTTTAATTTCCACGGTCGGGCGGAGTTCCGCAATGTCCGGCTCGTAAAAAACCGCTCCTCCCGCCTCACGGAATTTTTTTAATTTTTCCCCGGCTCCCGCCGTCATCATTGAACGTCCCGGAATAATAAGCGCGGAATATCGCGCCTGGCCGATCTTCAACCCGTTTCCCACGATTTCCGCCGTTTCAAGTACGTCGTCGTCAATATAGTCGAAATCGCATTGTTGCCGCAGTAATTTTTCGGATACGCGTTCATGCCAGGCATTGGCTTCTTCAGCATGTCGGCCGCCGGCCCATAGCGAACGGATATCGAAGTATACTGCCGCTGAACACAGACGTTCCCCACGCGTCAGCAGATATGAGCAGCGCCCGGCATAATTATGAATAAGATCGAAATATTTCCACAACGGCTCAACCGGGCCGAAATGGGGACGGCATCCGGCCATATTGTTTTCTGCGGTTGTTTGAGCGTAGTTACTGAACACGAAAACGTTTACTCCCCTTACCAGCAGATAATCCAGCAGCCAGCGCATCCGGACAGGCGTCAAACCGTTTCCGTAGACCGCGAAAACCTCACCTAAGACAAAATCCCGGCCCGCCTGGCGCGCCGCACTGGAAGCGTATTTGGGAAACGGATGATGCCGCAAACCGGGAAAGAGCTGCCGCCAAATTACATCTACGCCCGGCAAATCCAGAGCCCGGAGAGCCCGCAAAATATGGCCGTAACCATGAATACCGCACATCAGCGGCTCATCTTCACCGCCCAAATGGCCGCCGGACAGTAAATTATTACGGCGGCACCAGGCGCGAATCGGCAGCATATAGCGTTCAACGAAAAGTTGTGACCTTACGTCCTGAAAGTCAATTCGTGCTGAAACTACCTTATCCTCAAGATTTTCAGGTTCTTCCAGCAATTCAGGTAAAAACGGATCAAGTTCATAGCCTTTGCGTTTTTGAAATTCCTCCGCAAAATCGGCAGTCCAAGTTAATTTTCCGGGAGGACAGTATGGCATGGCAGGCTCATCCGTAAAAGTCCAGCGGATGGTTTTTTCGAAATATTTTCCCAGCTTTTTGCGGTATGCTTCGTGGGTAAGCTCGATAAATTCATCGGTTACTCCGGAAGTAATGATATTGGGATAAGGAGCGGCGATTGCCGGATCGTCTTGTTGGCACTCAATTTTGACCCCGCCTTTATCATCGGAAGTAACATAACAGTGCGCGAACTTTTCCGGGTCGCTTTGCCAGACCTGTCCGCAGGCCCCGCCTGACGGCCATCCGCCCTCGTCATAGAGGTAATAGTTCATCCCGAGTTTTTCGCATTCGGCGACTAGTTCTTCGATAATATCCATATATTCCGGGAAAAGATAGCCCGGCTCCATTTGGGAAGGCATGGTTCCGGGGCGAAAACCTTTAGGGAGCGGGTGCATGCATACGCTCCTGGCGCCCATTGCCGCCATTTCCCGCAATTGTCCTTTAAGCATGTCCGGTTCCAGACGGGAATTCAACAACCAAAAATAACCCGGAGTGTTCTCTGCCGGAGGGAACGCGAAATCAGTTAAAATAAATCTGTTTACAGCTTTGGTCATTACCTTGATTCCTTATATCAAAAAAGTCAAATTTCTGCCAGTAGGCCAGACGGCGTATTCTATCAAGTTGATTTCCCGGCAGCGCTATCAGGTGATGCGTTCCCCCGGCAAGACTGTAACGGTCAAGCAGTTCCGATACGTCGGTCTCACTTTGCAGCAGCCAGTAGGGACGGTCGTAATTCGGAAAGAGTTCATCATCAAGAATATTGCCCTTAAAGGCGATATACCTGAACCCTTTTTCCCTATCATCAGTTATTGTGACCAGAGTGGTTTCACCTGGTTCCAACGTAAAATACATGCCGCAGTAAGGCGGAACTCCGGGCGCCCAG
>JBAYCO010000086.1:0-10657 GCA_041668685.1 Victivallaceae bacterium
GATATCCAACTTGAAACCGTCCAGGAAAGACGGTATTGAGTCCAGGTTTTCCGAATTTGAACTTCCCCTGGATGCGCTTTCAGACGCACAATTGGAAGATATCATGGAACTGCGGCGCCAATATTGCCGAACCCGTAAAGACAGCTATGAAACCAGCCGTTTCCAGAGAGCAATGAGCCTCTGGTATGAAGAAACGAAAAATCTGCTTGCCGGCGGCAAAGCTCCCTGTTCGATAACAGCGTATATTCATGTTTTACAAATCGGCCCGGTGATTTTTGCCGGAATAAACGCCGAGGTTTTTTCAAAAATGGCCGGGCAGCTCCGACAGGCGACAGGCATTAAGCCGCTTTATGTTGTGGGCTATGCCGATGGTTGCATCGGTTATCTCGCGCCGCGCGAAATCTACAGCGAAGGCGGTTATGAAGTCAGCGAAGCGTATAAATATTACGGTTATTTCAGTCTGGCTCCGGGCGGTTTTGAACTGGTCAGGGACAAAATTCAAACCGTGTTATGCCCGGGAAAAGTTAATTTTTCATAAAGGAGGAACAGATTATGTTTACCCGACATGACAAAAATATAAATATTCAAGCGTATTCTGACCGTTAAGCCGCCTGATTTATATTTTTCGCTTGTTTTTGAATCCGGGCCAAATATAGTATTCATATACAAACAATACCGGTTGTCGATATGAATACTAAAAAATACATGCGGGAAGCGCTTCGGCTGGCGGAAAAAGCCTGGGGACAAACCAGCCCCAACCCGATGGTCGGCGCCGTAATCGTCAAAGACGATGAAATTGTCGGGCGCGGCTTTCATCAGCGCGCCGGAGAAGCTCACGCCGAAATCAACGCGCTAAAAGACGCCGGGAAAAAAGCCCGCCGCGCGGATATTTACGTTACACTCGAACCATGTTCCACTTTCGGGAAAACCCCGCCTTGCACACAAGCCATTATTGACGCCGGGATCAAACGGGTTTTCGTCGGCTCCGTTGACCCGAATCCCGCCCATGCGGGAAAAGGTTTGGAAATACTCGAAGCGGCCGGCGTCAAAACGGTTTCCGGGATAGAAAAAGAGGCTTGCGACAAACTCAATGAAGCGTTTTTCAAATGGATCACCTCTCAAAAACCTTTCGTTATATTGAAAATGGCGATGACCCTGGACAGCAAGATCGCTACCGCCGACGGTGAATCAAAATGGATTACCGGTCCCGCCGCGCGGCAAAGAGTCCAGCGCCTGCGCAAATGGTGCGATGCTATTATGGTCGGTGGCGAAACCGTCCGTAAAGACCGGCCGGGCCTGATTGTCCGCGACGCCGGACCGGATTGGCGGCAGCCGCTGAAATTGATCGCGACTCTTACTATGAAAGATAAGGACCTGCTGGAATATTTCCCGGACGGTTCGGCGCGCGCGGTAAGTCCTTATTCGCCCAAAGAATGGCATAAATTAATGCATGACCTGGGCAGGGAAAAAATTACCGCAATGCTGATCGAAGGCGGCGGAGAACTGGCAGCAGCAGCGTTAAAAGCCGGGATCGTCGATAAAGTGGAATTCCATGTCGCCCCCAAAATCCTCGGCGGCAAAGACAGCCGTCCCGTGATCGGCGGAGAAAATCCCTTGAGCCTCGACCAGGCTAAATATCTTCGCGACTATAAACTTGAAATCGCCGGAGATGATGTTATCATTTCAGGATACATCGTATAGAACAAGGACTTAAATATGTTTACAGGACTGATTGAAACGACTGCGGAAATATGCGGACGGGATATTAACGGCAAGTCCGGGAAACTGCGTTTGCGCCCCCGTAAAAAACTTGAGGATCTCGCGCACGGCGAAAGTATTGCCGTCAACGGCGCTTGCCTGACCCTGGAAAGCTGGAACGCCGACGGGACGCTTGAATTCCATACTCTCGAAGAAACCTTGAAACGCACCAATCTGGGCTCTCTCAAAATCGGCGGCATGGTCAATCTGGAACGGGCGTTGCGAGTCGGCGACCGGCTCGGCGGCCACATCGTTACCGGCCATATTGATACTACCGCCAGGTTCCTCGGAATGCGGCAACAGGGAGACGACGTTGAGTACCGGGTCGCCTTACCGGAAGAACTCAAAGCGTATATGGCGCCTAAAGGCAGTATTTGCCTTGACGGCGTTTCCCTGACCCTGGTTGATATCGGCGCCGACAGTTTTTCCGTGCATTTAATTCCCGTAACGCTGGCGGAAACCGCCCTTGGACAGCGCCGGGAAGGCGATATTATAAATCTGGAGGCTGATTTGCTGGGTAAATACGTTTATCGGCAATTGGCCTGTTTTACGGAGAATAAAGCAGGTGCGGAAGTAAACATGGAAAAACTCATAAAAGCGGGCTGGTAAATGCGGAAAGATATCAGTTGGGGCATAAGTTTCAGTACTCTGGATTCGGAAGCAGACCTGCCGCCCGACCTGCCGGATTGTTTCTCCCTGCTTGAACTGCCCGGTTTTCTGCTTCCGCCGCTCAGTAAAAAACAATTGAAACTCTCTTATCCGCGTATTTCGGAGCTCTTTTTCCGGGACATGCTCGACCCCACTGTGTCACGGGAGATTATCACCCAGCCCGTTTCGATCCGGAACGACTTGAAATCACATTTATGTAAACTGGTCTCGGAAGCCGGAAGACTCCACAGCAGCGGCATTCTGCTTGATTTCGCCGTCGAACGCGGCTTTGAAAACCCCGAATTGGCGACGGTATTCAAGGAATTCATAAGCTCTTTCAGCCATTCTTTTTACCATTCCGGCTGTAAACTGCTGTTCCCGGTACGCGTCCCTTTCCCGGAGCCGGTGAAATCCGCGGAACAATATCTGGAATTCCTGAAACATCAAATGCTTCCGCAGGCTGGATTTTCCATTGACGTGCATCCTCACGAACTTGCAGGCAAAAATTTCTCTCCCGATGAAGTCATGCGGTGGCTTGAATTTGATACGGTACTGCTGCGCTTCGTTTACGAACCGGAGACCGGAAACCGCCTGGTCGGCAGATCCCTGGAACCGTGGATAGAATATTTCCGCAGGCGCAGCCTGGAACTGCGAATCGTTTTCGCTCCGGTTTTCAGAAATCCGGAAATTATCGAAAATGAAATAAATCTCTTTGAGCAGCTTATTTCCGGTTTGAATAATTTATGAACCTGTCGTAAGTTAAAAAAGGGTTTGCGGAACGAAGTTTC
This sequence comes from Victivallaceae bacterium, assembly GCA_041668685.1. Classification (GTDB taxonomy): domain Bacteria; phylum Verrucomicrobiota; class Lentisphaeria; order Victivallales; family Victivallaceae; genus JAHOYW01. The sequence goes on from JBAYCO010000086.1 coordinate 3,195, forward strand.
CGCGTCAAGGGGTTCATACTTTAACTAAATGAGGCTGACTAATGCTTAATTTGGGTGTAAATGTCGATCACGTGGCAACCGTCCGCGAAGCGCGTAAAATTAACTATCCTGATCCGCTGGAAGCGGCACTTCTCTGCGAAAAAGCCGGAGCCTGGGGAATTACCGCTCATCTTCGCGAAGACCGCCGCCATATTAACGACCGGGACATGATCGGGCTCAAAGCCAATGTCCGGCGCTTGAACATGGAAATGGCAGTTACCGAAGAAATGATAAAGATCGCCTGCGAACTGAAGCCGCACAGTTCCTGCCTGGTGCCTGAAAAACGGGAGGAACTCACCACTGAAGGCGGTTTGGATGTAATCGGCCGCTTTGAGGCGGTCAAGGCGGCGACTGAACGTCTACAGGCAAATGGAATTATCGTCAGTCTGTTTATCGATCCGGACAAGGCGCAAATCGAAGCCGCCAAGGCGACCGGCTGCGAATATATTGAAATGCATACCGGGGCTTTCGCCAATGCGGAAGGAAAAGCGCAGCAGGAAGAGCTCAAGCGCCTTATCAAAGCCTCGGAAGCCGCAACCGGAATGGGTTTAAAAGTAAACGCCGGGCATGGCATTAATTACGATAATATCGACCTTGTTCTGGAAATTCCGCATTTACATGAGTTGAATATCGGGCACAGCATTATTGCCCGCGCGGTATTTGTCGGTATCGATCAGGCCGTTCGCGAAATGATTGATTTGATGAGCGTATATCCTGAATAAACTTTTATAATTAGGTTGAATTATTAACTTTTTATTTGTTCGGGAACGGTGTAGCCGCCCCTGTCTTCAGGGGCGCAGTTGTGTGACGCACGGCTAGGGACAGCCGTGGCTACACCTTGAAAATTCAGTCAAAGGTTTTTAGCATATGACGTTAATTGTTAAACTTTCAGACTAATAAAGTATAAACCGGAGGGAATAATGTCTACAACACTTTTACGCAACATCCTGGAGAAAGCCGTAAGTTCGGACGCTTCCGACGTTCATATCAAGGAAAACAGCCCGGTGGCTTTTCGCATCAACGGCGAAATGATCGTAAGCGACTATTCCCCCGACAACGAAATTATCCAGCGGTTCATAGAACAGATCGCCACCGAAAAACAAGTTGAGGAATTTACCGAAACCGGCGACCTCGACCTTTCGCATCTGGAAGACGATATCGGGCGTTTTCGCGTCAATATTCACCGCCAGCGCAACATAACCGGAATAAATTTCCGCTGGGTGAAAAACCAGCTGATGACAATAGACCAGCTTGGCCTGCCTGCCGTTATCCAGACGATTGCCGAAGCTCCCCGCGGAATTATCATACTTACCGGGACTACCGGTTCCGGGAAATCGACTACCCTGGCGGCAATGCTTGAACATATCAATAACGTTTTTTCAAAGCATGTAATCACAATCGAAGACCCTATCGAATATGAATTCGCCGATAAGAATTCATATTTCGAACAACGCGAAGTGGGTATCGATACGATAAGTTTCGCCAGTGCCCTGAAGCATGTCCTGCGGCAGGACCCGGATGTCGTAATGATCGGTGAAATGCGTGATAAATTCAGTTTTGAAGCCGCTCTTCAAGCCGCCGATACCGGGCATCTGGTATTCACCACCCTGCACGCCTCCAACGCGTCTCAGACCATAAACCGTATCCTTGACTTCTACGAACAGAGCGAACAGCAACCCATAAGGGAAGCTCTGGCCAATAACCTTCACGCGGTTATTTCCCAGCGCCTTGTGCCGCTGGCGGTTGAGGACGGCCGGGTGCCGACCGCGGAAATCATGCTCAATACTCCAATCGTCTATAAGCTGCTGCACGATAACAAACTGGATAAATTGTCCGCGGCAATCGCCGCCGGAAAGAACGACGGAATGATGACTTTCAACCAGAGCCTGCTCGGACTGGTGAACGACGGGATCATTTCGGAAGAGGATGCGCTGGAATATTCCGATAATCCCGAAGCCCTCAAAATGAACTTCCAGGGCGTATTCCTCTCCGCCGGCGACAATCAGATCATCGGCTGATATCAAAGTGTCCGTCCGTGCGCTTTAAACGAGGAGCATTATGAAACGATTTCTAAGAGGGTTTATTTTATTAGCGGCGGCGGTCAGTATTGCCTTCTTGAGCGGATGCTCGACAGTGCCTTACACCAAGCGTTCAAGGCTTCTGCTTACCCGCGAACAGGCGGAAAACGAACTCGGAAGACAAGCTTGGGAAAAAATGCTTTTCGAAGCAAAAATTTCCACTAACAAAAAATACAACGCCGCCCTTCTCAGGGTCGGTAAAAACATTGCGGCGGTTTCCGGAAAACCGGAATATAACTGGGAATTCAGGGTTTTTGTCAATCAGCAGGCCAATGCTTTCTGCCTGCCGGGCGGTAAAGTGGGAGCGACAAGCTCCCTGTTTGACTTTACCGCCAACGATGCGGAACTGGCGACTGTCGTCGGACATGAAATAGCACATGCGCTCGCGCGTCACGGGGGCGAAAGAATGAGCCACGGACTGCTTCAGTCCATAGGTTCGGAAGCCGTGTCCTACGCGACTGAGGAACCGATGTTCGTAACCGCTTTCGGGCTGCTTTCGAACGTTGCCGCCGTTTTGCCCTACAGCCGGGTCCATGAATATGAAGCCGATTACATCGGCCTCATGCTGATGGCGAAAGCCGGTTATTACCCGCGGGCGGCGCTTAGTTTCTGGGAGAAATTCGGCGAAAAAGACAACGATCAGCGGCTTTTAGAACTGCTGTCAACGCACCCGATGAGCAAGAAGCGGCTTGAGGAAATGAAAACCATGCTTCCGAAAGCCCGCGAATATTATGACCGGGCTCTGAAAAAACGCGGCTTCGGGGAGAAGCTTTAACACTAATGTAACAGGAGAAAAGTATTATGCTAAAAGGATCAAAACTTCGAAAATTGTCCCGGCTTCTTTTTTTACTGGTATTGCCTTGTTGTGTTTCGGGTGGAAATGGCGTCAATCCGGAAGATTACCCCGCCGCGGACAAGAAGGAATGGGGACAGTTGAGATGGGTTCTGCAAATCGCCGCGCAGCCGCTGGGTGATTTCACAAATTTTGAGAGCGTTGATGAAATTGGAGACAGCGCAAGACGTTTCGAAATAGCTTTTTCATGCTATTTCCTGGGCGCGGAGCAATATCATAAATTCCCCGCCTGGGACGGCCAGATTAAAAACGGCTATGACCGCCTGATCCGGAAAATGTTTGAAAAACCCGTCTGGCAGTATTGGAGCGAGGACAGCGCCGGACGCCCGTTGTACCAACCCGGGTTTAACTCTCCCGACGCGCCGATGGCCGATCCGATTGCCTACAGAAATATCATGTATTCCGGCCATATAGGAATGATGATCGGCCAATACGAAATGCTTTATAACGACTTTAAATGGGACAAGCCGGGCTCCATCGTCCTCAAATGGGATGAGAATACCCAATTTGTTTATGACAACAAAAGCGTTCAGGACGTCATGTTCATGCAAATGATAACTAATCCGGTTCCCGGAATAGAATGTGAACCGAACGCGGTATTTCCCGCCTGCAATCAGCACCCGGTATTGAGTTGGAAACATTATGATTACCTGCATGGTACGCGTTATTTCGAGGCGGCGGCCCCGCTTTTTAAAAAATGGTTTGAAAAAGTGATGCTGAACCAGGAAACCCATGAAATCGCTTTCGCCTACCTTATAAAACAGGGTTATGTCCTGGCGCAATGGCACCCCAAGCTGGGAAATGTTCTGGATAAAAAATTAGGCCCTGCCGTCAAAGCGGGAAAAATATCGCTTAATTCTCCCTGCAACGACGGCTGGGTAGGGGCATTCATGCACGCATGGGCGCCTGAACTTATGGAAAAGCATTATCCTTATATGAAAAAATACTTTGTGGTAAAAAATCCGGACGGAACCGAAGAAGTCAGAACGGATAAGCTGTTCAAGCCTGACTTTCTCGGTTTCTTTACGCTGCTGGCGGCGGAAATGGGAGACGAAGAAACAAAGAATAAATTACTGGAACGGGCCGATAAATTATATTCTCCGATATGGAAAGACGGAACTTACCATTATGAATATTTCAACACAAGTTACGCTTTTGGAGCCAAGCCCGCGGAAAACAAAGCGAAAACCGCCAAGTGCTGCTGCGCTTCAAAAGACAAAAAACATGTAGTTGTTCCCATGGGCTCCCTGGGGCTCGGCAAGTGCTGCAAAGATAAGTTCCAGAATGACAATGTACAGGATCGTTTGTTCGGAATGTCGAGGGCTCTGCCGAAAAGCGGCTTATGGAAAATGTATAACGAACCGTTTGACAAGCGGCACTTTTCGGAACCGGCGCTTACGGATGTGGATATAAAAAGCGTAATCCTGAAACGCGCCGTCTATGACCGGGCAAAGAAAGCCCTGATCGCCTCCACCCTGGGAACCGGGAAAGACGGTGTTGCGGATTTCAAATTTAAAAACCTCGATTCCGGGAAAAATTATATCCTGAAAGACCGGGAAAAACCTGTTGCTGAATTCCGCGGCGTAAAAGAATATAATATAAAGTTCGACAACAAGGTTTCTCACGATTTTATTCTATTGGAAGGGAACGGCGGCAAGTAATCGCCAATATTAAGCAGGCCGGCTTTCGATGAAAGCGGCAATGAACGACATCATACGGTCTGTCGCCGGTCTCATCGAGACGCGGCGCTACTTGTTTGGTTGCATGTGAAATTTAATATAAAGTAGTGCCAGGAGCAGCCTTGCTCCGGCATCCAAAATCAATGATTTCAGTGAAATCTACAGCCGTTTGTCGCGGAGCAAGGCTGCTCTCGCAACTACTAAAAACATCATGAAACATTAACTGCATCTTTAATTTTTTTCACGATGAGTTGAGGAGCTTTCAACAGACCGCAGGGAACCAGGTTGAACTTCCCGGTAAACTCGTCAAAAGAACCGGGCCCGGTCCAGACTGGCCATTTTTCCGAATTAAAGAACGGTCCGTGAGAATTCCGGCGGCTGGAAAATACTTCTATGCTGACAACATTATCGCCGTTCTCAAGAAAATCGCTTATATCCGCCTCGTTCGGCTCCCAGGCTATAACCCCGGCGTCCTGACCGTTTACGATCAACTTCACGCAAGCGCCGCGGTATTCCGGCAGTTTTATAAAAATACGTTCGCCGTTTTTCTTTACGATTTTCATTGGACATTGATAAGCGACCGCCCCGGAATAAAACGGCAATCCCTGTTCGCACCAGTCGCCGGTACGCAAGCTGTTCACCGGCGCGGCCAAGGTCTGCCGCAACCCGCTGAAAGTAACTCCGAAATTGCCGAGCAGATAGATGTATTCCAGTCCGGGATACGCTTCCGAATATTGGCATTCCAGCAAAAGTTCATTTTTACCGGCTTTTAACTGCGCCGGGTCAAGCGCGAGTTTTTTCAACGAACGATCGCACCACCAGCCGCAATCCTGATCTGAAGGTATAAGGCGTCCGTTGAGAGTCACCGCAAAATTTCCCGGCCTTTCAAGGGCAAGATAAAGCGCCCCGGACGGAACCGCTTCGCAGAAAAATTCATATGCCAGTTTTACCGTTACAGTCTTTTGGGAAAATTCGCCTTTACGCGCCCACGGCTGTTTCATTTGTCCGCCCCGGCATTGAACTCCGAGGTATTTACGAATTTCTTTGTCAAGCGTCAACACATGTTCAGGCTCTGTCCATTCCTGATTGTCAATCCGGGCCTTTGCCATTGCCAGCGGCAATACGTTGTCTTCGGAAAGAGTAATATTATAATTATCGGCGTCAAGAGCCCTTACGGAAACAGTTTCTAACTTTTTAGCCTCCGGCAAAGCCGCCGCCCCGGAATCCGAGGTAATTATGAACAAACGGCTGCCGATAGCCGGAAGATCGGACTTTATGCTCCAGCCCCCGGCGGTTTTAACGGCTTCGATTCGCGCCGCCTTACCGGTTTCCAAATCAATTTCCAGCACGGTTCCGTTTTTTTCGGTTTGAATATTTATCGTCATTTCCGGGATAGCCCTGGTTCTTTCGATAACCAAAGTCGCGTCATCCCTGGAAACGGGAGCGGGCAGGTCTTCATGTCCGGCATTGCAGATAAATAAATATGCGTTTTCGTCGTCCTCGCGATGCTGATAAAGCGTATTAAAAATTTCCCGGCCGTCGGCAGCCGTAATGGATATTCTGCCGGCTGTCCTGGAAATCTCCTTGCTCAATTCCTGGCCAATCCCGAAGTTTCGGCATTTTTTCGCGAAAATTTCCATCGCGTCCGAGCTTTCGCCATCCACATAACGCGCCGGAGGGCCGGTAAATACCACCTTCCCGCCCTGCGCGGCAAATTTTTCCAGAAGCTCAAGCGTCGAAGCCCGCACCGTCAACATTTCCGGTACGACGATTACTTTGTATTCAGCATCTTTGACCTTAAAGATTTTCCCCTCAACCGAACCGTGACGGACCAGAATATCCTCATCGCCGTAGTCAAAGTCTATATTATCGCCCAGCAGGCAGTCCCGCAGTTCGATGAACTTGCGGTCGAAAGCCAAAGTTCTTTCGCTTTCTTTCCAGTCCTTGCCGATCAGCGTCCAGGCGGATTCAAGCGGATGAATAACCAGTACGTCCCGGATTTCCCGTCCCTGGCTCATGGCCAGATTTATGCGGGCGAAATAATCCTCCACTTTGCTGTATTCCAGCCACCATGGCGACTGATAAAATATACTCGCCGGATAATCGCGTTTGGCTTCGCCCTCCATCGTGTACCAGGCAAGATGCTGACAGCGCAGGTTAATTCCCAACGCCGCCTGCCAGTCGCCGACCGCCTTATGTCCGGCAAACGGGAAATCCCAGCCGGTACAGCCGTAAGTCTCCGAAAGCCGCCATTTGCAGTCGAACTGCCGGGCAACCGAACTGAGCTGTTTGGGAGTATCGTACGCCCGCCAATGTTCGGTCAGCATATCGATTCCCGGAACCTGCATATATTCATAAGAGCGCATGCAACTGCCGACCGCCAAAGTCTGGCAACTGAGATTGTCTTCCAAAAGCATGTGGCCGGTACTCAACATATTATGCGCCGCGCACCAGTCGCCGATCTGCCTGGTAAACGCATTGGCGAACAAATGGGTGAGGCAGTCGATATAATCGTGTTTTACCTTGGAAAGTTCGATATTTTCGAATTCATAGAACAATTCCGGCAGCTTTTCAAGCAAATCATAACCGTAGCGGCTTTTAAATACTTCCGGCAGTTTCCCCGTCCACGGCGTACCGTATTTATTGTCTCCCCATTTATGCCAGACTCGGCCGTAATTCGGTTCGTCAGTAAAAATTCCCGGAACCCGTTTGCCTAATTCCTCGCCAAGCTCCCGTAAATACGCCTCATGGGTAAGCTCGATAAATTTTTTAACGGCGTCATGATTCAAGGTATCCAGGTAAGTCTGCCCGTTA
>JBAYCO010000087.1:0-10646 GCA_041668685.1 Victivallaceae bacterium
AGTTCTTTTAGTGGTTTTCATGCGTACCGGATGGCGTTTGGTAAAAACCGAAGGAATGATTTTTCTGCTTCTCTATATCGCTTATCTTGTCTATAATGCTTTTGCTTTGGCGTAAAATTTACCGTTTCGCCTTGCATTTAGGTAAAAATCATATTATTTTTTATAAGGATAACGGGAAACCGTTTAGTTTTAAAACCATTTAACGGAGATTTTTTATGAAAAGGTCAGCCATGTTAATTGCCGCCGTAATGTCCGCCGTCATTCTTTCAGGATGCTCAAGCGTCCCCAAGAATCCAAACCTGAGCGGTAAATGGAGTTACAAATACGGTAAAGAATTCAGCAGAACCGGTTCCATGGAGTTAACCCAGACCGGCAGTAAGCTCGTCGGCGTTTCCAACGACGCTGAAGGCCAGGCAAACGTAAAAGGCAATATTTCCAGCCCGGTACTCAGCCTCGAAGGAAAATACCCCAAAGGACAAACCTATATGATAAACGCCAAAATGTGCAATGAAGATCAATTTGAAGGCACTTACACCACCAGTGTCGGCACTACCGGCGAAATCAAAGGCAAACGGGAATAACGTCAGATAATACCGAATTGCAAAAGGCGGCCCTGAAAAAGCCGCCTTTTTTTTGCTAGAATTTTAACCGTACCGAGTTTCTGTCAGTAATTTCCGGTTTAATGATAACTTTGGCGGATATCTTTTCGCGGTTGAAAATATTAAAGAGCGTATCGACGGCGGTTTTGCCGATTTTTTCGTTTTTCTGGTTGACGGCGGTAAAACGGGAGCCGCCGAAATCCATCAGGGAAATATCCTCCGGAATATTCCTGCCGGCGTCAAACACGGCTTTCGCCGCACCCTCGGAAAGATCGGCGTTGGCGCAAAGTATCGCATCAACTTCAGGAAAATCACGAAGGAGAATTTCAGCGTTTTTTTGTCCGCTCTCAACGCTGTAACCGCCATATCTGACATATTGCGTCCTGAACCCGATTCCGGCTTCAGTCAAGGCTCTTTCATAACCGGCCAACCGCTCCGGCGTACTGCTCAATTCCTTACGTCCCAGAATAAAACCGATGTTCTTATGCCCGTTTTCAAGCAGGAACTTCGCCGCAATATACCCGCCTTCCTCGAAATCAGTACCGACAAACGGAATATCCAGGCCCTCGATATAATTATCGACGATCACGCACGGATGACTGCCTGCGGCAAGTTCTTCCAGATGGGAAGCATCTTCCCCGATACAGGGAATTATTACAAGCCCGTCAATATAACGGCCGATAAAATCATCGATAAGCGCCGCTTCATTTTCCGTCGAACCTTCCGATGAGGCAAATACCGCCTGATAACCGTTCCGTTGCGCTTCCATGGTCACGCCCCTGGCAATTTCAACGAAAAAATCATGCCGCATTTCATGCATAATTATGCCGACAAGGTTACTTTTCTTCATCTTCAGGGCCTGCGCGAAACGGTCGGGGGTATAGTTGAGTTTCCGGGCGAATTTCCTTACCCTTTCCCGGGTTTTATCGCTGACGTCAGGACGCCCGTTCAGAGCCTTGGAAACCGTAGATTTGGCCATCCGCAGTTTCATGGCGATATACTCTATATCAACTTTTACCATTGCTTTTTTCATCAACATGGCTCCGATTAATGCAATAACGTTTTCGCTTCTAAATATAACGAAATCGTTTCTTCTTGTCAATAGGAAAAGGCGGTTTTAGAGGATTTTTCCGGTATTTTTATACTTAAACACTCTTGACAATTTCATAATAATGATTTATTATTTATAGATAGCGAAACCGTTTTCGAAACAAAGGAACATGCCATGAATAACGATTTGAAACTTATGATTCCCGGGCCGACCGAAGTCAGCCGGGAAGTACTCTGCAAACTTTCCGAACCGGTACGGCCGCATTACGGGCCGGAATTCTGCGAACTGTACTTCGAGGTGCTGGATAAAATGCGCAAAGTTTACCAGACGGAAAACGATTTTTATATCATCGCGGCCACGTCCTCGTCCGCCATGGAAATCGCGGTGAGCCATGCGGTTGAACCGGGCGGCAAAATACTGATCTGCAATAACGGCGTTTTCGGCGACCGTTTTACCGAAATGGCGGAAGCATACGGTATTGAAGTAGTTACGACCAGGAGCGAATACGGCAAACCCATTAATGCGCAACAGGTAAAAGAAGCATTGGAAAGCGACCCGAAAATAAAGACACTCGCCCTGGTTCATAACGAATCATCCACCGGCGTGGAAAGCCCGCTCGAACCGATTATGGCGGTTGCCCGTGAAAAAAATATCCTGACTATCGTTGACACCGTTTCAAGTATGGGCGGAGTCGATATCAAAACGGACGAACTCGACATCGATTTCTGCGTATCCGGTTCGCAAAAATGCTTCGGAGCCCTAGCGGGACTGGGCTTTATCAGCGTCAGCGCCCGTGCCTGGGAACGGATAAACGCCAGGAAAAAACCCGTCGCTTCGTGGTATCTGAACCTGAATATCCTGAAAAGCTACGGGGAAAAATGGCGGCAGTGGCACCCGCAGGGACCGAATACCGCGCCGGTATCGCTCTATATGGGTTTGAACCAGGCGCTGGATGAAATTCTCACCGAAGGACTGGAGAAACGTTTTGCCAGGCACATCCGGGCGCGCGACGCCCTGCGGGCGGCAATGAAGGCAATGGGCCTGGAGCTCTTTGTCGAAAACGAATTCGCCAGCAAGACCCTGACCGCGGTCTGTCTCCCGGAAGGCGTGGACGGAACCGCTTTAAGGGGAAATATTCAGAAAAAACATGGCATACTGCTTGCGGGAGGACTGGGCGATACGGCCAATACGGTAATCCGTATCGGACATCTGGCGCATACCGCGGCGGCGGAATGCCTTGAACCGACGATCACGGCAATTGAAACCGAACTGGCGGCAATGGGAACTCCAATAGTCAGCGGCCGGGCAGTCGCGGCCTTCCGGGAGGTTTTCGGGGAATGAGGAAACTGCGCATCGGCATAGCGGGACTTGGGGAATTCGGGGAACTCCATACGCTGGTTTTCTCACAGCTCCCCTATGTGGAAGTCAGACGGGTATGTTCCCGCACCGCAAGCCGGGCGGAAGAAATCGCGGCGAAATATAAGGTTGCCTCTTTCTGTACCGATTACAACGAACTGGCGACGGCTGACGACCTGGATGTCATCAGTGTGGCGAATTTCGGGAAAGACCATATCAAAGCGGTAATCCCCGCCTTGAACACCGGGAAACACGTGCTGGTTGAAAAACCGCTCGCCGACAGTATCGAAGACGCGGAAGCCATGGTAAGCACGGCAAAAAATGCCCGGGGAAAATTCATGGTCGCGCATATCTGCCGCTTCATGCCCCAGTATTACCGGGCAAAAGAACTGGCATCAGCAGGCAAACTGGGTAAGATACGTCTTATCCAGACCCAACGGAATAATCACTATTCCACTCTTTCGCCAGGTCGTAAAAAAAACCCGCTGCGGGAAACCGCCATACATGATATCGATCTGGCGTTATGGATAGCGGGAGGCCGCCTGGAATCAGCTTACGGCTACCGGCAGTTCAATAATTCAGACCGGGAAGCCGATTGCTGCCTGGCGACCGCGAAGCTCGATAACGGCGTGATCTGTTCGTTTACATCATCGTGGCTGCGCCGGGACGCGCAGCCGGCTGGCGTTGACGCCCGGCTGGATATCATCGGCTCCCAAGGCGAACTGCACATAAAAATGCCGCCGGACAACCTGGTGTTCATCAACGACCATGAACATTCCCATTTCAACCCGGAAACCGCATTGAGCCCGGCGACGATAAGGCAAACCGCCCTGGCGGCGGAAATCGAATATTTCCTGAAATGCGTCATGCTGGACGCCCCCCCGGACGTAATTACTCCCGAAGAAGCCCTGGAAACGCTCCGAACCACCATAAAAATAGACGAAAGCTGTATTGAAATAAAATGAAAGTCATAGACACCCATATTCATCTTTTTGAAAAGCCTTATTCCGACCTTTTCGACAATTCACACATAAAGGACGGAACGGAAGGCGAACTTCATCTTTATAAAGAATACCGGGAAAAATACAGCCTGGAAGCGGCGTTCGTAATCTGCTATGACGAAGGGCATTGCCCCGGCAATACCGCCTACGTCAAATCCCTGGCCCGGAACGAAAAGTGGATTCACTCCTTCGGATACGTAAAACCGGGAATTAATTTCGCAACCGATGCGCAAAGGATGGTTTCCGAAAACCATTTCGGCATAAGCTGTTACCTGAAACCGGACGATCCCGGCGAATGGCTCACAAATTCGGATCTTGGATTTCTGCGGGATAAAAATATTCCGCTGAGCCTGACTATCCGGCCGTCGCAGTGCCGGATGCTGGGTAAAGTCCTCAAAAGATTTCCCGGCCTTACGGTTTTGATCAACCATATGGGCAGGCCTGAGCTTACGGAGAAAGGTCTTGACTTTGAAAAATATAAAACCGCCCTGACGCTGGCCGAATTTGAAAATGTATACATAAAACTTTCCGGGTTCTACGCTTTTTCCCGCCAGGGCTGGCGTTACCCGCAAACCGATCTTTTCGAAGTAATCGACCTTTTAAAACGGAATTTCGGCGCGGAGCGTCTGCTGTTCGCGTCCGATTTTTCTCCGGTGCTGGAATTCAATACCTATAAGCAGACCCTGGAACTGCTCCGCAGTGATTACGGCGGTTTTTCCGGGAATGAACTGGCACAAATTTATTACCTTAACGCTGAAAAAATAATCTCAAACCAAGGATAAATTATGATCGTTGAACAACTCGCAAACTATCGTGTAGTCGACCTGAGCAAACCAATTGACCCGGCGAATTCGACCCGGCTTTGCAAAGTGGAGCGTTTTTTTCAGGAAAGCTCAAAAGATTACCATTCAAACCTGACGGTGGAATCGCATCTGGGCACCCATATCGAAACTCCTTATCATTACCAGGACGACTGGAAAGATATTCTCGAACTGCCGATCACCGCGTTCATGGGGCGGGCGGTGCACCTGAAACTTGAATGCGAGCCGGGCGCGCCGATTACCCGCGAAATACTTGACGCCGCCGACCGCGGCCGGGTACGGGCGGGCGATGTCGTCATCCTGAGCAGCCCATATCACTGCGAACCTTTCAGCAATGACCCGAACGACCAGCGGCCGTACCTTTGCCGGGAATCCGGCGAGTGGTTCGCGGAGAAAAAAGTCAAATGCATCGGTTTCGGGGATTCGGCGGCTATCGAGCACAGCGTCAAAGACGCCTGCGACGTGCATGAAGCGGTAATGCCGCATGACATCATGTTCCTCGAAGTAATGCAGAACCTCGACCGGCTCGAAACGGAAATATTCATGATAATTTACCAGCCCATGCCGATAAAGGGACTGGATTCGTGCTGCGTTCGCGCACTCGCGATTGAAGGCATACCGGGATTCTGCTGATGAAAAACGTTATCGACATTCTTGAAGACCTGATCGCCCTGCCCAGCGTAAACCCGATGGGCGGCAGCGACTCCGCTCCGGACTTATGCGGGGAAGCAAAGGTTAATGACTATATTTGCGATTTTATCGGCAAAATCGGCCTGAAACCTTTCGTGCAGGAAACCGCGCTTCCCGGACGCGGCAATGTCGGCGCCATGCTTTACAAAGGCGCGAATTATAAAACCATAATCCTGCAATGCCATACCGACACGGTAGGCATCGGGAATAACCGGCAGCTTTTACGCCCGGTGAGAAAAGACGGAAGGATATACGGCCGCGGGGCATGCGACTGCAAAGGCGGACTTGCCGCAATGCTTGCCGCGCTCGCCCAAGCCGCCGAAAATCCAGAAAAAGTAAAAAACAATATCATTGTCATGGGCGTATCCGACGAGGAATATTCGTTCAAAGGCAGTCTCGCGCTGTGCGAACAGGAACCGAGCAAAAATGCCGCTTTCGGGATCATCGGGGAGCCAACCGGCTGCCGGATCGTCAACGGTTTTAAAGGCGTTGCCCGGTGGAATGCTTCCGTAACGGGAAAAGCCTTTCACAGTTCCGAACCGGAAAAAGGCGTAAACGCCATTTACCGGATGGCGAAACTGATCAGCCTGATTGAAAAATACCAGTCGGAATTGGAGAGCGGCGAGACAATTTCAGTAGGCACCGTCAAAGGCGGCTCGGCAGTAAACATAGTCCCCGACGCATGTACTATTGAAATTGACCGCAGACTGACAAAAAATACTTCCCCTGAAAAAGCTTTTAAAGACCTGGAAAAATATTTATCCCGGAATCTGGATTTTAATTTCTCTTTTTCGGATTTAAAAGACGCTCAAAACGCGGTTTTGGTCGAGCCGGATCATCCCGGCGTCAGGATTTTATCCGAAATTTGCACAGACATGGATATTGACGGGACTCCGCAGCAAGTCGCTTTCGGTTCCGACGCCTACCGGATGGACGCCGCGGGAATCCCTACCGTTCTCTGGGGACCGGGCAGTATCGCCGTCGCCCATACGAGTGATGAATATGTGGAGATCGGGCAGCTTGAACAGGCGGTTCAATTTTATTATAATATTATCGTCAGCAGGAAACTGTAATGAGCATTAAAAATATCTACGACACGGTTATCCCGCATCCGGGACCGGGAGAACCGCCCCTGTTTAAACGTTTCCCGTTCAGCGCCGAACTGCTGGGACCGTATCATAACTGTTGCCACCGGGACAAATACCTCCGCAAGTCACGGAATGAAACGGAAATAGATTCTTCCTGGCGGATAATAAAACCGGAGCCGGAAAACAAGGTCGTAAATTTCGCGGTTAACGACTTCAGCCAGTTTCTGGATATATGCATGAAAGTCCGCTTAAATGACGCTCCGGCGGGCGGTAAAGCGGTCATTCTGGAAACAGCTCCCGAAATCGGTCCGGCGGAAAGCCATAAAATAGAAATAACGGATGAATTTATAAAAATAAGCGGCGCGGACGCGGCAGGCATAATGCGGGGAATATTTTTTCTGGAACGGCTTATGCTTAAAAGGGAAGCGCCGTTCCTTGAGAAGCAGACCATCCATAAGACGACGGCACTGCCTTTAAGACTGTTCCGGTCGCCGGTCGCTTCCTATTATAAGGAAACGCAGGGACATTATGACGGGGAGCATTACCACGACAATATCCTTGCCAAAATCGCGCATCACGGTTTTTCCGGTATATGGGTCAAAGCCTGGCTCCGGGATTTGATCGAGCCGGTCGGTTTTGACTGGGATTGCCGCGACCAGAAACGGAAACGTGAAGACCTCGAACGCCTGATCGAACGCGCCTCGAACTACGGACTGGCGGTTTATCTCCATATGCAGGAACCATGGGGAGCGCACGAAGAAGACAGCTTCTGGAAGAAAAACGCGCACTTGCGGGGCGACTTCTTTGAGCCGTCCCATGAATATGCCTTATGTTCCAGCCGCCCGGAAGTAAAAGAATACCTTGAACAGGGATTTTATCAACTTTTCAAAAGGCTGCCGGGCCTGGGCGGAATAACGATGATTACGGCCAGCGAACACCAGTCGCATTGTTTTTCCAGGGTAATCAATCCCGATATGGAAATAAGTTTTGAACACTGGCCGATTTACGAAGTGACATGCCCGGAATGCCGGAAACGGACTCCGCAGGAAGTCGCGGCGGAGATTTTAAACCTTGCCGAACGCGGAATACACCGGGCAAAACCGGAGGCGGGAGTTGTTGCCTGGAACTGGAGCTGGTCGCAATGGGAAGAAGACCCGCAGGCGGGGGTTTTGCGGAGATTGTCGGAAAAAGTGCTCGTGATGTCCGGTTTTGAACGCGGCGGCAAATTCAAAATATTCGACGACGAATTTATCAATGACGAATATTCTTTAACTTATGTCGGGCCATCGGAACGTTTCCGCAAAACCGCGGAATTCGAAAACGGACGGAATAAGCCGATAGCGGCCAAACTCCAGATAAGCACGACTCACGAAGCCGGAGCCCTGCCGCATCTGCCGGTCATGTATTCAGTCGCCGAAAAAATGCGTAATCTGCGCAAATACAATTGCGCCGGAGGAATGTTCACGTGGAATTTCGGATGTTTTACGTCAATAGTTACGGAACTGGCCAGAGAATTTTATTTTGACCCGGTAAAAACTGACCTTGAAGAAATACTGAGCGGGGTTGCCGCCGGACGGTATGGCACAGGGGCGGTTCCGGCAATACTGGCGGCCTGGAAGCATTTCAGCGACGCCGGGAAGTTTTATCCGCGCGACGCCTGGTCGTTATCGTTTCAACCGCTGAACCACGGCCCGGCATATCCTTTGTTTTTTGAAAACAAGAACGACCAGAGCCCGTTGTCATGGCAGGATTCGGCTATGGAAAATCACCGCCTGGAAGACTGGATACATCCGCCCTGGACGGTTGATAAACGCCTGAACGCTTTCAGGGAACTCCTGCGGCATTGGGAAAAAGGACTCGCGTCCATGGCCCAGGCGGAAGCGGACGTTTCCGATTTAAAACGCATTGACTTTCTCCGGGATTTCGCGGTGGCGAAAGCTTTCAAAAATATGGTTCTTGCCGATATCAATGTTACGGAATTCGCCCGGCTCCGCGGTGAATATTACAGCAATAAGGACTGCGACAGAAAAAAGACAATCGCGAAAATGAAAAATATATGCGCCAACCATATCGAGTTGAATGATGAAATGCAGGCGCTTATAGAAACGGAACCCGCAATCGGTTATCACGTCGAAGCTCACTGCATGTTGATAAACAGGGAAAAACTTGTTAAAGTGAAAGAAAAATTGCTTGGAATCCTTTCCCAAGACAAATTTTAGCCGGGAAGTTCAAGTAGGCCGGCTTTCGATGAAAGCGGCAAAGAGCAACATTATGCGGTCTGTCAACGTTACATGTCGCCGGTCTCATCGAGACGCGGCGCTACTTGAACATTAATTATTTAACGATGTGAACGGTTAAAGCGCCTATAAACGCGACGGCCCGACCCTGACTCCCGCAATGATTCCACTATTCCCGGCCGGGATCTCACCGCAAATCATCCGCTCATTAGTGAGCAGGGTTCCCAGACGGTTCTTCAATATATAGCTCTTACCGGAATAAATCCGCGTATTCCAGCCGGAAGCCCTTTCCTCCAGCGTACCGGGAATATCACCATCATCCAGATAATTATCGGTGGTTTTCCATATCTGCTGGAGCCAGCCGGCGCCGGTTGCGTTGCTTTCCGCATCATATTTATAATCATCATTAAAATAAATCGATATATCCGAGTCATCACGGACATAATCGTTATTCCAGCCGGTTTTGCGAAAAGTCGGGTCGTCAAGAGTCTGCAAGGCTGTCAGGTATTTTTCCGTACCGTCCGGCGGCGCGCTGTTCGGATTATGCAGGTCGTCAATCGTCGCAAGCCAGGCAAGGAATTTCTCCAGTAAACTAAAATCGACCCGGAGCGGACGGCATTGCTGCATCGTACTCGGAATTAAAGCCACGTCACTAAAAATCGGCAATACTATAATTGCGTCAGTCGGCGGCGAACCGTCAGACAAAACGCCGATCGGCTTGGCCACGGCGCCGCCGTTGCTGTTGTCGGTCGAAGAATCATTGCCGACTTTCAAGGTTTCGCTTGAAGTTTCCTGTATAATATCATTCTGCAAGGCGGAACGGGCTTTCGCCATTTGATCATTTTCAACAGAAGAAGGCCGCGTCATTCTGCTCTTGTATTTGTTCATAAGTTTTATCCGCTGGTAGCATTCGGCATAAGCTACCGCGCCGCCGTAAAACATGCCGTCCTTTAAATCAGCCCGCAGGAACTTGCCCCGGCTCCAGTAACCCAGATTGTCGTTATCCGGTCCGCTGTAGTTTAAATTCTCAGTTGTGCCATCGGTATTATAACGATTCCATTTGCTGTCGTAAGCGCACCAGCGTATCGGGGCTAACTTTGATACTCTTTCGGAAGTCAGGGTTTCGCCAAGGGCGTTTTCAAGCACAGCCTGTTCGACATCGCCGGTAAACTTTATACCCAGAGTGTAAATTTCGCTCTCATCAGGGAAAGATGTATGTTCGAAATCCACGTTCCACCATTTCCCGTTCCAGTAGGAATCAGGATACTTTATAATAGAGTTCAGGGTCGGGTTGCACCAAGTTTTGTTCAGGATGGCGCTGTAAAGGCTGTCATCATCAAGCCACGGCGGATCGATGCTTTCAAGGCCGGGGAAACGCCCGTTGGGACGAACAGCGAGTCCCTGGTCGGTTATGATTTCGAGCATCGCGAGATAAGGTTCCCGCCATTTATAGTAATTTATGTATTCCTCGATATCCCCGTAATTATAATTCTCGCTTACAGGATCAAGTTTCGTCAAATAATTCCTCATATCGTTATAAACGGTTTTATAACCGCTCTGCGAATCGGATTCATAAATATTGACGCCGTTGTTCTTTGCCGCCTGCTGAGCCGCCCCGAACGCGATCAGGGGGCCGCAGAACGAAATCCTCGACTGCATTTCGGTAAGGGTTTTATTTGCGGAAGTCATCTGCGCGGCTTCTGTTTCACCAACAGTTTCAATTTCGTCCAGCAGGGTTTCAGTTGCTTTGAAAAGGTTGATATCACCGATGAGGTTAAGACTGCGGGCCTGCCATTTACCGGC
>JBAYCO010000088.1:0-10614 GCA_041668685.1 Victivallaceae bacterium
ACGCCTTATCCAGCGACAGGTCGATAATAACTTTAGCTACGTTCATGTTTTCCCGCATTGTTTAAATCATACGCGGCTAATGTACCTCGCCAACTACGGAAAATCAATAAGGCTGCGGGAACTTCCGCATATTACCGAATTTTATTAACCGTCCTCCATAAAAGGGTTATATTATCTGCTCTATTTATTCCGCTTATCTGGTTTAAACTCGAAAAACAAAATTCCGGATAAATTTCGCCTTTTTCTCATCCAAAATGTTGACAAAAACAAAAATACATGTTATAATTTAATTATCAGCAATAAAGAATATCTGTCAACATTATTGATAACGGTAAAAAAATATGATTCAATCTTTAGAAAGAGCGTTTAAAATACTGGAACTTATGAATACGCTGGAATGCGCCCAAAAAGGAATGGGCGGGCTCGAAATAAGCAAAAAGCTTGGCCTTAAACATCCTACCGTGCATAATTTCCTGAAGTCACTTGTCGAATTGGGCTATATTGAGCAGAACCCGGAAACCAGTAAATTCCGGCTTGCCGTAAGGGCCCGTGAGCTTGGCATGAACATGATGTTGTCCAAATCGCTGGTTACATGCGCTCAACCGCATTTACAAGCGCTGACCGGGCAGACGGGTGAAACGTCCATCCTGGTACTGCTGGATAATGACCAGAGGCACACAATCCTGATAGAAGAATGTAAAAAACCTTACCGGATCGCGGTTTCTTCAACTATTGACCGGAATTTTTACAATACAGCCACCGGCCGGGTATTGCTGGCGGATATGGGGGAAGAAGAACTGTCCGCCTTCATCCGGCGCGTACCGCCGGCTTTCGGAGATCCGGATTTTCCGTCCGACGAAGCAGAATTGTTGAAAATAATCCGTGACATTCGAAACCGGGGTTATGAATATATCATTAAAGGTGAAATAACTGTTATCGGGGCGCCGCTGGTCAACCGTTCCAGCGGACTCAATGCTGCTGTCGGCGTATATTTCCCGACTAACTGCAGAACTCAGGAAGAAATTCAGGAATTGGTACGGGAAACGAAAAATACGGCAAATAATATATCGCAAATTCTGGAAATCCATTAACTGGATGTCTGACTGCAATTGAGTATCACAAAAAACTGGACAATAATAATCAAATGAGGTAAAACTGAATGCCGGCGGATATTGAAATTGATGTTTGTACCGGAATCAGCGATGCGATTACGGACTATTTGTTGAAAGCGCAGGATTTCACTCCGGGTGAATATTACGGTTCTTTCTGGAGTGAAAAGGCTTACCACGGTCCGCTGCTGGATTACCATGCAGGCGGCGCCCATCATCATCGGGGCTGCGGCAGCGCCGCCCTGGCTCTCTGGCTGACCGGCCGGAAAAACGACGACTCTAAAATGATGCATCGCGCTGAACTCGCTTTTGACTGGTTGGCGGCACGTCAACACGAACGCGGCGGCTGGTTCGAAATCCAGAACAACGAAAAGCCTTCCGACTGGGAAGAAACCGGCTTGGATGAAATTTCCACCATTGCCACATCATTTGTTATCCACGGGCTCGGCAGTGCACTATTGAACGGCCTGCCGCCCAAAAAAAGTTACAAGGATTGCCTGCTCAAGGCGGGTTTGTGGTTCCTTTCTATCGAATGTCCTGCCGGCTCCGGCATTTTCCCGCATCATGAACGTTCGCCTTACGATACCCTGAACGCCAATTTGCATTCCGTCGAATCACTGGTTCTGATCGCCACAGTTCTGCGTGACGTTTATAAGCAGAACGTCAACCTTTTCCAGCAGGGTGCGAAACGCGGCCTTACCCATACTATGACGCTGCAATGGGAAAACGGCTGTATGCCTTATCGCGCCGGCCATGGCGTTACCATTAATTATACGTCGCTGGTGCTCTGGTGCCTGTTAAATGCCGACGAAGTCATTCCGGCGCGTTTCAAGGAAGCTTCGGAAGCTTTCTGGCCGGACGCCGGAAAAATTCGCCTTGCGATCAGCAGGGCCTGCGAATTTCTCCGCAACTGCGTTAACCCGGACGGTTCCATGAAATGGGAGGAATATGAAACCAGTTCCGCCAAATATAATATGTGGACATACTTTATTACCATGAACGTGCTTTTGAGAGTCGGTGGCGATGAAAACATCCGTACGGCGAAACAGTTGCTGAATTTCATAGAAAGTAAAATTACCGCGTCCGGCTTGCCGCCGATGCGCGACCGCGGCGAAGAAATAACCGAATGCGCCTTTATGCAGGCCGACATTCTGCTTTTTCTTCTACCCGTTGGCAGACAAAGGCCAAACAAGGAATAATCACGTGTTCGTATTCCCGGCTTCAGGCGGAATTATCACGCTGATTAGCCTTTACTACAAACGTATAGCTATTGTCGTAGTTTATTACAATGGCAAACGTCAAATTGTTCAGGCTTATAAAATCAGACCGCTTGACTCCGTAAACAGTTCAGTATATAATAAAGCTTCCGCATGCATATTTAAATAACGGAAGATTTTTTCAGGGCTTTCATGAAAAAAAGAAAATTGACGATTGGAATAGTCGGCGGCCTGTGTCCGCTGGCAACTGCGGACATTTACCTTAAGGCGATGAAACAGGTAAAGTCCAAACGCGGCGATGCCGATTATCCGGATATTATAATCAGCGCCGCCCCGGAACAGGAATGCAGAGGCAATCAATTTGACAGTTCCCCCGAAAGAAATTACGATATGAGTCACCGGATTCTCTATATTTATCAAGTGGCGAGGGAATTGAAAAAGCACTCCGTGGATAAAATACTGGTTCCCGATTTTCTCAGTTACAGTTTTGCGGACACCATAAGCGATAATATACAAACCCCGCTCGTAGATATCGTCGGCATCCTGGCTGATGAGATCAAAAAAAGATGGCCCAAGGCTCACCGGGTCGGCCTGCTTACAACCAGCATGTCCATGGAAAAGAAGATTTTCGAAGATAAATTCGTCCGCGCCGGGCTTCAACCGGTTTACCCAGATGAGCAGGTACAGCGAAATATGGTCATGGAGGCCGTTTACGGGACTGACGGAGTCAAAAGAGGCAGGGTTCACGGGAAACCGGGAGAACTGATTCGACAGGCCTGCGAACATTTATTTAACAAAGGCACTGACGTTATCGCCTCAGGAATTACTGAACTGCCCTTGATTGAAAGGCTATATTACCCACAGGAAAATTATCTTGACTGCAATGAAGTCATCGGCCGGGAACTGGTCCATAACGCCAAATGTTCATCCCCTAAAACCGAAAAACATGGAATTATCGGGATAATCGGAGGCTTAGGCCCCGCGGCGACGGTTGACATTTTCGACAAGATAGTGAGAAATACCCCCGCTTCCTGCGACCAGGACCATATAAAGGTAATCATAGAAAACAATCCTCAAATTCCCGACCGGACCGCCGCCCTGTCAGGAAAAGATGAAGACCCCAGCATTGCTATGCTGGCGGCGGCGGAAAAGCTCAAGGATTCAGGCGCCGACTTTATAATCGTTCCCTGCAATACTGCCCATGTATTTTTACAGGCGGTTCAACAGCATATCGGGATTCCGATCCTGAGCATGATCGAGGAAACCGCGAAGTATATCGCGGAAAATTTCCCGAACGTAAGAAAAGTTGGTCTCCTGGCAACCTCAGGAACCGTAGGTTCCGGGGTTTATGAAGAACCTCTGAAAAGAAAAAATATTGAACTCATTACTCCAGCGCCGGAATCCCAGAAAGCCCTGGTAATGGAAGCCATTTACGGGGAAGAAGGAATTAAGGCCGGTTTTAAAGACGCTCCCGGAAACTTATTGCTGAAAGCCGCTGAGGAACTTGTCGGCAGGCAAGCCGAACTTATTATACTGGGATGTACGGAAATCCCGCTGGCGCTGAAAGACGGCGATCTCGAAATTCCCTTCGTTGACCCGACCGAAGTACTCGCAAAAGCCGCGGTCAAATACGCACTGCGCAAAATAAAACCCGACCGTATCCGGGATACTAAAAAATCACATTTCGGGGTTCGTTCCGGTTAGCTCAGAGCCGTTAACTTTCCGGTTTTCCGTTTGATCTTCCGCCAACAAGTCGCGAGTGCGGCCTCGCACCGCGACCTTTGCGCTCAGTATGGCCAGGCGACTTAGCCCGGAGGACGTCTTTGTCGCGGAGCAGGCTGCTCCTGCGACTACCGGTTTGCGAATATTTCATTGCTTGAAGATCCCAAACCGTGAAAAACAAGATCAAATTAGGATCAAGGGATTTATATGTAAGTCCTTACATTATATTCCGGAACCCCGGAATGTGAGTAAAAAATCTTAATTTCCCCTGCCGTCATAGCTGAATAAAGTTCCGGGAACTTCAAAAAACTTATCCGCATGATAGACGATTTGACCGCCGGAAATTACATATTCCGCCTGAGCAGTGTCGGGATCGACGATGGTGATATCCGCGTCGGCGCCGACGGATAAACGGCCTTTATTCGCAAGCTTCAGCATTTTCGCCGGAGCCAGGCAAGCTTTTTCGACAAACTCAAGCAGCGAAAATGCGCCGAAACGAACTAAAGGCAAAGCCTTTGCCAAAGTCGTATTGCGCGGAATTTTGCCGCCGTCCGTACTTAACGCGTTAACAATGAACCGGCCATCGCTTTTAGCTGCGGTAATGCCGACGGCGGCTCCGGGGGAATTTACCGCAAAACTCAGCGTTACGTCTGAATTTTTTGCTTTAAAAAGCTCATAGCCCTCTGCCGGTGACAGCAAGATAATTTCCCTGCCGCGCATTCCGTTAACCTGTCCCCAACCGGACCTGACCGCGTTTTCAAGGCCGTCCGCCGAAACCTGATAGCCGCCAGCTTTTAAACAGTTTTTCGTCACATTGCTGAGCGGAACACCATTTTCTATCCGCCCGGATGTCCCGTTTATTACATCGAGATATGATTCGCTGCATGCGTCAGACATTGATTTCAGCGCGTTCAAAGCCCGCCCAGCCTCCTCAACCGGATTACCGGTAATCAGTCCCCGGCAGTAAGAATTCACATGAGCGACATGAACATGCAAATCAGCGGCAAGTTCGGCAAGTTCCTCAAGTCCTTCTATATTGCTGCCTTTTTCCGTAGAACCGGCATGGACGGCGCAGTGACAGTTGAATTCATTGCAAACTTCTATAGCTTTACGTTGGGCATCCGGCGTCAGCGGGTAATGTCCGCCAATGATCTTTATTCCGAATGCTTTATTTTGTAATGCCTTTTCAATGACTTCCCGCAATTCGGGCTTATCCGGATTTGTTCCGGATACCGTACGGCCGGGAAGCAGTGGGAAAAGGAAACCGAGAGTCAATCCGGTCGCGCTTGACCGCAGCCAGGGGATAATTTCTTCGTAAAAACCCATCATGTCCAAAGCAGTCGTAACCCCGGCGCGGGCAAGCATGAAATAACCTGGCTCATCTCCCGAAACATGTATATGTGGATCGACAAGCCCCGGAATTACAAGTTTACCGCTTGCGTCAATTACCCGTGCGGAAGCCGGTTTCGTGATCTTCGCGGAACGCTCAGATATTTTTTTATTCGAAACCAGCAGTTCGCCGATCGAATCAAAAGAGTCGGCCGCATCAATTATACGCCCGCCGGAAATCAGTAATTCATTCATCATATTCATGTCCGTCAGCAGTGAAAAATCATATAATTAAAGGAGAAATATAGCTTGTCAGGAACAGTTTTTCCACATCGGTCGTAAAAATAAACGGTCAACCGGATTTTCGCCAGTGCCGGGGCGTCATTCCGGTATAGCGTTTAAACACTGATGCGAAATACTGGCTGGTCGCAAAACCAAGCTGGAAAGCCAGTTCGGTTATACTTACGTCGCTTTCCCGCAACACCCGACAGGCCGTTTCAATCCGCAGCCGCTGCAGGCAATCAGCCGGAGTAATGCCGGCTTCACGGGTGAAACGGCGCGCAAACTGCGATTCGCTCAAGCCGCAAGCCGCCGCAATATTATCCACCGAGGGATTGGCGGTGAGATGCCGCCGCATATAGTCGCGCGCCTGCGTTACAAGTAAGTCCGCCTTGGCGGCGGAGTGTGGTTGCAGGCTTTCGACCGTTCCCAGTATAATCTGGGTTGAAACCAGCCGCATTTCCGCATTGAACCATGGTTTGGTTTTGCCTTGCCGCAACAGCTCCAGCAAATGGGAAAAATGCCGGGCAAGTTCCGGGGATATCGTCAGCACCCGGCAGGATTCAAGCGCAAACGCCTCAAAAATAAGTTTCATTTCCGCTGTGGTAAACGGGGTATTTTTCCGGGCGGTCTCCAAATCGCGCAGATCAAGAATATACCAGAACAGCCAGCAGGGCGTGAGGACTTCCTCTACTCCGCGATGCGGAAGATTGCGCGGCATGACCGCCAGCGTACCGCCGGACTGCTCAAGCAGTTCCCCGGAATCTAACTGCCATTGCGTGAATCCTTTCATGACGTAGGAAATTTCCGGGCCGGTATTATGAATATGTTCCGGGAGCGGCGCAGAATAATTATAATTCTGGAAACCGCCGCGGCAAATTAACGGCAAATCCAGTTCCGCTCCATTGAAATGATATCTTGTCCCGCTCATTGTATAATATTCCGCTGTCCGTAATAGTGAAAGCTTTATGTTCCAATATGGATTATAATTATAATATACATTCATTTAATGTTTTTTACAGGAACAACACCGGATGTTCGCAGATTTTTGAAAAATCGTTCAGTGGAAATAATGATGATTTTGTTTAAAAATTTGAAATTCGGAAAAGTTTCAGCTAAAATTGTAATTGTCTGATGTTAACTGAAACCAACAGGAGGTATTCTGAAATGAAGCAAACGAACCGTGAAAGAAAATGCAAGTTCACACTCATCGAACTCCTCGTCGTGATCGCGATCATAGCGATTCTCGCCTCAATGCTGTTGCCGGCGCTTAACCAGGCCCGAAGCAGGGCAAAAGCTATTACCTGCGTGAACAACCTTAAACAGGCCGGGCTGGCGATTACGCAATATGCGGACGACTATGCCGGTTGGACCATGCCGTCTTATTACCGTTATCTGCAATGGCCGCGAACTTTAATGTATTATAACTATGCCCCCGGCCCCCCAAATGGAAACGAAGACGCTTCTTATACCTCTTCTTTCGTCTGTCCGTCACAGTCTCCGTGGGGGAAATATGCCAGTATGAGTTATACCTATGGAATGCGGCGGGTCGGCGGATCCGGTTCTGCAGCGTTTAAAGTCGATGGAACTCCGATCAGGTATGCCCATTTTACCAGCGATCTGGTTGACGGTTATGGTACTGAAAGTTCCTGGAACACTCCCTCTTCATTCTGGTTTGTCGGGGATTCCAAGGCCAGCCAGACATCCAACAATCAATGGTATTATGTTGATCCCACCGGGAATTCAAGCAGTAAACTGCTTCATTCCCGCCACGCGGACAATGCTAATCTGCTCTACGGCGACATGCACGTCGGGCCGCAGAGCGGCAGCGAACTGAGCCTGGCTGGGGTGAATTATTATTCCGAACACAACGTTTTTAAATAAAAACTAAGTCAAAACCATAAAAACAACTGCGCGGCAGGAGCGTTACTGTTGCATAAAAGACCTTTACGTCAATTTTCCAAATTCATCATGGGAGTACGAAATGTTTCAAAAGTTGATTCCTTCAATTATCTGTTTTCTGACCACCTTAAATTGTATATCCGCGGAATTGCTGCCGAACAACGATTTTTCCAGGGTATATAACGGCCACCCCGTTTACTGGCGGCTCCACGACTGGAACGGACTTTCCCGGCTGGACATGGAACCAACAGGCAAGGATAAGGGAAAATGCGCCGTTATTTCCTCCGAAACCGTTAACGGCAGGGCGACTTTTATTCATTCCGGGAAAGGGTTGCAAGTTCCCCAGGGAACAGCTTTCAAAATCTCCGGATGGTATAAAACCGAAGATTTCTCTTTTGGCCCCAAAGGCGTACTGCGGGTTGAATGCAAATTCAATTATATTTCCGGCAAAGACAAAAAAAGCGAGTATAAAATTAAACATTTCTCCATGCGGCTTGAACCGACTTCAGGTGAATGGAAACAATTCGAGACAGTAACGACCGTCCCGTATCCGGTAGCCGAAATTTATTTCTTTGTCCTGGGATATGATTTTAAAGGGAGGATTATTCTGCGTAATCCATCCATACAACCGGTCAAAAAGCAAAGTGAAATCGATCCGAAAAAAATCTATGTCTGGCGTGAAGCTGAACAAATTTTCCCGGACGGCCTGAAATTCAGTTTCGCCCGCATTCATAAGGTGGAAGCTTCCGGCGGAATCGGCATAGCCGGAAAAAACACCGCTTTCAAATGGATGTTCAACATTAAACCGGAAACCGACCCTGATACGCTTTTTCCCGTAAAGAGAAAATATTACGTCTGGCTCCGGGTTTACGGGTATCTGGAGCGCCCCCAGGTAGACGTGTTTTATAACGACAAACAAATCTATTCCTTTCGTACCATCGCCAATGAAGTTACTGATGCGCACGGGGAATACCGTGCGCCGGGGAAATATTACTGGCAGAAATGCGGATGTTTCGCTTCCGACGGCGGCCCGGGAAGCCTGAAAATAGCTTCACGCGGAAGAATGCTGATAGATGCGATTCTGCTCACCGATGACGCCGCGTTCGAACCGGTCGGATTCGAGGCGGCGAAGTTTTCCGACAAAAAGCTTTTTACCGATATCAGGGTACCCAGTTTCGTCAAGGCGCTGTACCGGTACAACGGGGTAAGCAGTGAAATCATCTCCCCGATCCCGTTCTGGTTTTACAACGAAAAAAACCGCCAGATAAAAACCGGAGACAAACCGGCGATAATACATATTCTGCTGCCCAAACACATCGAAATAAAATGGATAACCTCGCATTGGGGCGGCGTTAACTGGGGCCGTCCGGAAAAATGGGGCGAACACCGTCTCGCCTGGCGAAAAACCGGCAGTGAAACGTTTTGCGGCGAACAGTGCAACAAGTATGAAGTGGATTTCTATTTTCTGGGTTTGACCACGACTTTGTATGTCCGGGCGACGAACGCCGGTTTTGTTCCGGGGCGGGATTATTACGGACAGTATTATTTGGAATTCAACGGCAAGAAACAGCCGCCGCTGAAATTATCGCTTACCAATGTCCGGTTGAAACCGGTCAGGGCGTTCAAGACCATTCGCATAGGCATAAGCGGCGAACCGATAAGTTCCTTTTATTACGATTACCCGGACATGATCAAAACCTTGAAGTTTGTCGGTTTCAACATTCTCAATCCCTGGCATACCAGGCAGCGAAGCGGGAATCTTGAAAAATTCAGTAACGCCTGTCTCAAAAACGATATTATGTTAGTGGGCCAGTTATCTCCTTTTTTGGGTTATTTTGCCCAGAAAGACAGCCGGAAAAGGTGTGTTACCATTGACGGCGAAACCGGGCGCGGCCCTTCATTGAGCCTGACGGCTTCGGACCCGGCCTTGACCAGGAACTGCGAGTATGTCGAACAAATAGCGGCGGATGGATTCGGCATCACTATGGACGACGAAAATACGAACCAGAAAAAGGACCTTATCGATTACCATCCGGATACCATAAAATTATTCAAGACCTGCCTGCGGAAGCATGGACTTCCGTTCGTCGCTCCCGCGACTATTGTTAAAGACAAGAAAACGTATTCCAGACACTATGCGGCCTGGGTGGATTTCAGGTGTGACCGGATGATCGAATTTTACCGCCTTTACCGGCAGGCGTATTTGCGGGGTTTTAAAAAATCGAAAGGTAAATACACTTTCGGGAAAACCATGATGATCCCGATGATAGTACGCAATTGTTCACCGCGTGAAAGCAGGGAAAATTCGTTATGGGACTACAAAAAACTTGCCGCCTATTCCGATTATATTTCGCCTATGCTTTATATCGACCGGCTGCGGGATACGGCTTTTATCGGTGATACCGTCAAAATGTATAACGACTACATCGGCAAAAAGATCATCGTCCCGACCCTGACTGCCGGTTATACCGGCTGTGAAGTCATTCCCCAGGACAAACCAATACTCAAATACGAGATTTTCGAAGCCCTGCTGCAACAGTCGAAAATAGTCCTTTTCTGGTCAGCGATACCGGTGCTTAACCCGCTTAACGTCAAATATATTTCCGAGGCCATAGACGAACTCCGCCCGTATGAAGAAATAATACTGCGGGGCCGGGAATACGCCGGAGCGCAGCCGAAGCAGCAGTGGGCGCGGGTCAAAGGACTGGAACTGGACGGGCGCATACTCCTGTATGCAGCGAACTACCGTAATCCGGTTTCTGAAAAAGTCACGATAACCGTAAAGGAAAAAATCAAATCGGTTCTTGAAATAAGTACGGGCAAACAGATTCCCGTAATTAACAATTCGTTTCCAGTCTCTTTTGAAACGGCTCGCGGCAAGCTGTTTCTGGTTATTAAATAAGGAAAAATCAAAGAACCCGGCATTGAAAAAACTCCCCATAGGGGAGCAGGAGACGTTAATGGAATTCCAGAGTTTAACTCTCATGCAACGTTCCCCACGCCCCTGGAAACAGGGGGCGGCTACACTTGTTTCCTCAACATGCAGAATTTCCCGG
>JBAYCO010000089.1:0-10576 GCA_041668685.1 Victivallaceae bacterium
GCGTTGGTCGAGCCTCTTGACGGCTCGAAATTTTGCGCAACTTGTTGCGCTTGGATAGTACCGCTCTCGAAAAGAGAGGCTTTTTAAAAATGAGGTAAGCTTTTAGCTTGTAAAAGTTGAGGCAAGAGTAGAACGGTTATGATATTTGGGAAAAGGAATTAAAACATATATGCAACTAGTATAACTACAAGGAGTTGAAATTGAAAAAAAGTGTAGTATGCGAAAAAATGAGCAAGGGAGAGATCGTCCTTACCGCTAAACTGAACTTCATGAATCCCAATTTAGCCGAACTGATAGGATATTTCGGTTTTGATTGCTTATGGATATGCAACGAACATCAGGGCATTGACCGGTCAATGCTGGAAAATATTATCCGAACAGCCAAAATATCCGACATGGATATGCTTGTCAGAACCGGTCACGGAAACCATACCGACTTGATTCAGCCGCTGGAAATGGGCGCACAGGGAATAATGGTCCCTCATATCGAGTCCGTCACCCAAGTGGAAAGCATTATTCGGGACGCGAAATTTCATCCCTACGGGTTACGCGGTATGGATTGCGTAAACGGCGATGCCGATCAGGGTATGGCGTCAACAGACGATTATATAGAGTTCGCGTTGAATAATACTTTCGTCGCAGTACAGATTGAAGATGAGAACGCGCTTGCCCAAGTGGACAGGATTGCTGCGGTTCCCGGGCTTGATATGATTTTCCTCGGCCCCAAAGATTTTTCACAGGCGATCGGTGACCCCGGCAACGTTCGCAACCCCAAAGTCTGGGATGCGATCATGAAGTGCAGCGATGCCTGTAACCGCAACAATATCTACTGTGCCACTTCGGGACTGGGCGATGTGGAATATATGCGAAGACTGCTTGATAACGGCGTAAAATTCCTGACCGGCCCTTCTGATTACGGTGCGGTCATGCGTGGTCTTAAGAGCGATATTGAAAAATATTCCACCCTCGGTTTTGAATTTCGCTGTTATAACTCGGCAACATCGTAAAATGAAAGGAATTGTTTCCAACATCCAACGTTTTTCCCTGCACGATGGTCCAGGGATAAGGACAACTGTGTTTTTTCAGGGATGCCGGATGCGGTGCGCCTGGTGCCATAATCCGGAAATGATCCCGATAGAACCTGAAATATTATGGTTCAAGGACAAATGTATTAATTGCGGTGAATGTTTCAGTATATGCGGCTTTTGCCATGACCGGGTGAACAGCGGCCAACTTGATAAAAATTTTTGCGCCGGCTGCATTGATTGTGCGGACTCATGCCCGGCCGGCGCGATACAATTATCCGGACGCAAAATGGAGGTAACTGAAATAATGGCGGAACTTCTGGCAGACCGTGAATTCTACCGAAGCGAAGGCGGAGTAACGTTTTCCGGCGGGGAACCGCTATTACAACTGGACTGTATTACCGAACTGCTGAAAAGCTGCCGCAAGCATGGACTTCATACCGCAGTCGAAACTAATTTGAATTACGAATGGTCTGTTCTGCATCCGATACTCGAGTATATCGACCTAATTATGTTCGATCTTAAAAGCATGGACAGCCGGGTACACCGGAAATATACAGGAACCGGGAATGAAATGATCCTCGAAAATATCCGTAATATCGGGACACCCGGTAAAACCCTTCTCGCCCGGACTCCGCTGATAAGTGGCGTAAACGATACTGCAAAAAACATCGGCGCAAGCGCCGAATTACTGGCGCAACTGGATAATTTGCTGTACTATGAACTGTTGCCGTATCATTCGCTGGGAACCAATAAATATCTGGCTGCAGGTCTGAAGGAACCCAATTTTCAAGCTCCGGAACCTGCTCATGTAGAAAAACTGAAAGAGGAAGCTGAAAAATACGGCATAAAAGTAAGAATAAGGACTTGACATTATGTCATATCAAGAACGGATCGCAAGACTGCGCAAATCAAAAGCGACGCAGACAAAAGAAAAAATCGCCCGACTCGGTCCCCAGGACGAAGATGACTATGGTTATGTCCTGCCGCCGGATGATTTTAAATGGGAATTACCCTGCTCGGACGGGCAAGGCTGGTTTTACGGTGCAAAGGCCTGGGGAACTAATTTCAAATCTCTCCTTGAATACCATCCTGTATACATCGATTCTGACGATGCTCTGGCCGGGCGTTGGATGTTCATGTTGTCGAGAATGCGCCGCAATTACAAATTGTCCCTGGCACCTTTTCCGTTTGACTATTCGCATTTGCATCAGGAACAGAAATTATATGACATAACCTGCGGTATTGGCAAAGACGCCCACTTCGCGCCGGATTACGGGATCGGGCTGGAACTTGGTTGGGAAGGATTGAAGGGTAAGGTAAAAAGAAGTCTGAAGAAACATTCGGGAGACACGGAAGCGGAAGAATTGCTCAATGCCGAACTCGATGCGATAAGCGGAGTCCAGAATTGGATAAAGAGGACCGCCTCTTCCTCCGCCTCAATGGCACGACAAGAACCCGACGCTGAACGGTACGACAACCTTTTGCGTCTAGCGGATATTAACCGTAAATTATCTGTGGAACCGCCGGCAACTTTCCATGAAGCCTGCCAGTGGATAGCATGGTTCAATATGGCTTCGCGGACTTACAACCGTGACGGCGCAGGCGGGCAGCTCGACGAACTTCTGCGCCCCTATTATGAGAAAGACTTGGCTACTGGACGCATTGACAGGGAACAGGCTATATTCATTATTGCGTGTCTGCTGCTTAATGATCCGCATTATTATCAGCTAGGGGGTCCTGACGCAGACGGCAAAGACCAAACTTCCGAGTTATCTTTTATGATCCTTGAAGCTGCTCATATGCTCAAATCCAGTTGCAATCTGACGATCCGTGTTTTTGAGGGAATGAACGAAAACCTGTTCAGGCGCGGACTGGAAATACTTTTTGCTGATCGTCTGGGATACCCACGGTTTTCCGGTGATCGCGCGTTAGTCGCGGGATTCATGAAAAACGGCTATGACGTGGCCACAGCACGCCGGCGTATTGCTTTAGGCTGCAACTGGATGAGTCTGCCGGGGCTTGAATATACCTTGAATGATGTGGTCAAGATCAACATAGCAAAGGTTTTTGATGTGGCTATGCATGAAATGTTTGAACATACGGAAAAATCCGTAACTAAACTGTGGAAGCTGTTTACAAAACATTTGCGACGAGCAGTACATTGTACCGCAAAAGGGCTTGACTTTCATCTCAAACATCAATATTTGAACGAACCCGAGCTTATGCTGAATCTGCTATCGCACGGTCCGATTGAAAAGGGCCGTGACGTATCACATGGTGGAGCCGAATTTTATAATATGTGCATTGATGGCGCTGGTCTTGCCGTAGTCGCCGACAGTTTTGCCGCGTTGGAACAATGCATTGAAAGGGAACACCGTTTCACTTGGAATACTGTAACAGATGCCATTATCCATAATTATAAAGGAACAAAACGTGAAACAGTACGGCTGTGGTTGTCGCGTTCAGAACGCTTTGGTCAGGGAGCTTCGCTCGGTGATAAATGGGCGCAGAAACTTACCGCTGTTTTCACAAAAACGATCAAATCCGAAGAAGTTCCCCCGGGACACGTAATTATTCCAGGCTGGTTTTCCTGGGCGGACAGCGTCCGCTTCGGCAAAAGCGTCGGAGCTACTCCAAACGGACGTTACCGAGGTATGCCAATTTCACATGGTGCCAATCCACTTCCAGGTTTTCGCAAGGACGGTGCCTTAACTGCCATTATCAAAGCGGTTGCGGTAATTCAGCCGGGTTACGGCAACACGGCACCGCTGCAGCTTGAAATCGATACGGGTAGTATTAGCAACGAACATGGTGTTGAAGTCGTCGGACAATTGCTGAAGACCCATTTTGAACTTGGTGGCACGCTGGTAAATATCAATATTATCGATGCTGATAAACTTCGTGCTGCACATCATAAGCCAGAATTATATCCGGACCTTATTGTCAGAGTTACAGGGTTTTCCGCCTATTTTGCCAGTCTCTCGCCAGATTTCCGGGAGCTGGTAGTAAACAGAATTATCGGGGCAACATAATGCAGAATTTTATTATTGAACCGTCAAAACAGATAGAGATTCGTGAAAAATATGATGTGGTCGTGGTCGGCGGCGGTATTGCCGGAGTCGCTGCGGCAGTTGCCGCTGCGAGAAATGGAGCCCAAACCTGCCTGTTGGAAAAAGAATACGCCCTCGGAGGACTTGCAACGCTCGGACTGGTAACTGCCTACCTCCCGCTATGTGACGGTATGGGGAATATCGTATCAAGCGGCCTGGCGGAAGAACTGCTGCTGCTTTCAGTTCGCGATGGTTCGGCGAAAGTCCCGAAATGCTGGCGAACCGGCGGCAGCGTGGAAGAGCGAAAAAAACAACGTTATTTTTTGGAATACAATGCCGCTTCCTACATGCTGGAGCTGGAAAATTTTGTTAAAGCAGCCGGAGTGAAACTGTTTTATGACTGCCGGCTGGTCGGAGTTCACATGCAGAATAATTCCGTCGCCGCCGTTATCACAGAAAGCAAAAGCGGACGTGAAGCCATTGCCTGTCATGCGGCAGTAGACGCCGGGGGGGATGCCGATTTGTGTTTTCTGGCCGGAGAAAATACCGTATCGCTGAATACCAACAGCGCTTCCGGCTGGTATTATACTAACGGCAGCGAGGGTGTCCGGCTACATAAACTGTACAAACCTTTTGACCCGTGCGGTAGAACGCTTCCCCCTGGAACCCAACGCGGCTATAGAGGGGACTCGCTCAACGAAGTTAATGCGCATATTGCGGAATCCCGGCAGATGATCCGTGAACATTTGAAAAAAATATGCGAAGAAAAACCGGATTCCGTATTTTTCCCGTTCATGATCCCGACTTTTCCCGGATTCCGTATGACCCGCAGACTTAAGGGACAATTATGTATAGACGCCGAGGATCGCCGGGAATATCCGGATAGCATCGGGCTGATCGCAAACTGGCGGAAGCCCGGCCCGGTATATTCAATTCCGCTACGCGCGCTCAGAGGCAAATGCCGCAATCTGTTCGCTGCCGGACGCTGTATATCAGCACAAAAAAATGGTTGGGACATGACCCGGGTCATCCCAGCCTGTTCCGTTACCGGCGAAGCCGCCGGAACTGCAGCGTCCATGTGCCGTCACGGACTCGACTGGAATTATCAGGACTTGCAAAACTTTCTCATGAAACAACAGGTAAAAATAAACTTTTCACAAATAGGAGATTAACTATCATGGTCAAGAAATTTACCATCAGCAATGACTCGTCTATTTACGAAGCCTGGCCGGATGTCACGCTTCTGCCGTCCGGAAAAATGATCTGCGTTTTTACCGAATGTACGCATCACGGTGACCGTTCATATACCAGACTAGTACTTACCGATTCCGCAGATCGCGGATGTTCCTGGACTCAGAAACGGCCTTTGACCGTTGCAACCCACGGCATCCCCAACTACAATAACGCCCGCATCAGCCGGCTTAAAGACGGACGTCTGGCGATTATCGTCGACAAAATCTGCTCTGAAAAACGATCTATTGATAACGAACAATGCAAAGTTGTCATATATTTCAGTTCCGACGACGGGCAAAGCTGGTCCGAGGAACAAGAAACGCCAATTCGCGGAATTGTGCCGGACAAACTGCTTGAAATTGAAACCGGACGCTGGATCATCGGGGTACATATCAACGACCAGGAATTCGGCAACCTTTATCAGCGGTTGTATTATTCCGATGATATGGGGAAAACCTGGTCGGAACCGGTAATCGTGGGACGTCGCGAAGGTTTGAGTCTTTGCGAAGTTTCTATCCTGCCGCTCGGTAACAATACCCTTGTGGCTTTCATGCGTGAAAACTCCGGGCAGGGTATGGATTGTTACAAGAGCATCTCTTATGATAACGGTGAACACTGGAGTGAATTAATACGTTTTCCGCTCCCCGGTTGCCATCGTCCAGTAGCCGGGCTGCTCAATGATGGTAATATTATGATTACTTACCGCTTCATGCAGGGCGGTAAAGGCTGGCTGGGATCGTGGACCCAGAATCTCTTTGCCGCTTTAACCGACCAGGAATCCGCACTGGCGCTGAAACGGAACCAGGCGGCAACCCGCATTATGCCAATTGACTATGACCGCTCTCCGAAAAGTGATCTTGGATATAGCGGCTGGGTGCAGTTTCCGGACGGTGAAATCTATATTGTAAATTATATTGTCGATGACGCATTCGATAAAGGACAGATTCGGGGTTACGCTTTTAATCAAAGTGACTTTATATTAGCCGATACTGAAAAACCTCTTAAATAATTAAGGTTTAGATATTTATTCTATCAAAACCCATTTTTTTATTGTAAGCTTTTTGCAGAAATCAAAAACTAACGCTCCAGAAAAAAACATTTCTTCTGGATGAAACAACTTTATCAAACTAAAGGAATACAAAATGAGCATGCAAATTTTTAAAAAGATGCGAACGTTCGAGCTGAATGCAGAGAGTGCGCGGTACTTCAGCGAGAAGCCTTGTCAAGGTGAAAAACAAAAAATGTTTTGTTTTTCAGGCATATGAAAACGGGAAAATGAAAAAATCCCCAATAAATAGTTAAAAACCAATAACATAAACAAAATTATAGAGCGAAAGTTTTGACAGAATCATTTAACAAACAAGAGGTAAAACAATGAAAAAATTACTGGGGTTTATCATTATATTAACTCAAATTAGTATGGTTATTGCCGGAGAACCTGTAGAATTGGCGGATGACGTTTCCCTGACTAACCTGGCAAAACAAACCGGTTTTTGGACCAAGGCCGGCAAGGAATTCTGTCACCATGAGCTTATTTCGGACGGCGCAGAGAAAAACTATTGTTTGAGCATGGATATCCCGGCGGGCGATTCTCCCAAAACCGCAGCCTGGCAATTCAATACCCGTTATGATAAAAGCTTGGGCCGGGGAGAAATAAAAGTTTCTTTCAAGGCAAAAATGGAATCGGTAAAAAGCCTGAAGACTAATAAAATGTGGAGTTGTTTCTATTCTTCCATGATCGGCCATATCGAAAAAGACGGAAAAAGCAAATATAAAAATTTCAAGGGGCTGCGGATCGGGACCGGCACAAAAGACTGGACGGAATATCATTTCAGCTTCATGTTGCCCACCTCGACAACTGATATCGCTTTAAAATTTGTTCTTAATGAATGCACCGGAAAAGTATTTATCGATGATCTATCCGTCAAATTCGTTCCCGTGGATAAACAAAGCTTATCTAAATCCATTTCCCTGCGCGTTATGGGCGGAAAGCAGGTAGTTTTACTCCCGACACAACGCGGCGGGAAAGACCAGCCTTTTAAAGCTACTCAAGCAGAAAAACAGCAGGGATACGTGATATTCAGGCGGAAAAATATCCGGGATGCTTATCCTTACAGCATTCCGTCCCGGCAGGAAATTATAAAACAAACCGCATTGTTTGCCGCCCCCGGAGAAAAAGAACCGGCATGGCTGCAAATATACGGTTTTAAAAACCTTGAAAACGTGACGGTCTCCGTGTCGCCGCTCAAGGGACCGGGCAACAGCCAAATCGACCAAACCGCCGTCAACGTCCGTTTGATAAATTACTGGCCGCAGGGCACCACTAACAGCGCCGTCGGCAATGATAATACTTATTCCATAATTCCCGAACTGCTGCTGCCCCTGAAAAAATTCTCCGTAAAACCAAATACCAGCGCCGGTATTTATTTCCTGGTTTCCGTCCCGGAAAAAACACCCGCTGGAATTTATAAAGGCAAAATAACGATCAAACCGGAAAATGCTTCTGCTTCGGAAACGGATATCATTCTGCGAGTGCTCCCTTTCACGCTTGACAAACCGGCTCCGGATAAAATGGTCTGGCTGATTCATAACCCTGTCAATTTACGGGGAATCGTCAGGAAAGATTTCTCTTTTGAGGATGCGGCGCTTGAAGTATGTAAAGATTTTAAAAGTCACGGTATTGACGGGTTGGTGCTGCCCTGCCTTTATGGCCCCGGTACGATCAAACTGACCCGGATTGACGGCAAATTGAAAATCGCGGAATTCGAAAAACTCAAACTTATTGTTCCGGCTATGGTAAAAACCGGAATGAAAGGCCCTTTGATAATTCATTTCGGAGACCTGCTGGAATATGAAGTCGCCAGGGTAATGAAATATGAACTGCCTAATTCCGGCCAGAAAGGCGGGGTCAGTGCGGCAATGCAAGCTCCCGCTTTCAGAAAATCATGTATCGCCGCGTTACGTGAAGTCAATAAAATGGTTGATGAGTTAAGCGGCGGGAAACTGCAAACTTGCTTTATGGGAATTGATGAGCCCGGCGGTCATCATGGACGCCAGGAAAGGGCGCTTTGGGAATGGAAGATTATTCGTGACGCCGGTTTCCAGGGGGCAGCCTATATGTATGGCACTTTCTGGAAGGAACTCGCACCGTTCAACCGCATCCAGATTTTTTCCACGGGTATGTACAAAGATAGAACCCAGACTGAAAAATTAGTGCAGGAAGTGAAACAATATAAAAACCTCCCATACCAGTACGGCGGCAGCGGTACCTACGGCCGTATTCCCGGCGGCCTGATGCCGAGTCGCTGGGGTACTGGATTCTTTGCCTATGTTTCAAAAATCAGAGGCCAGATTTCGTGGATTTATATCCTGCACCGGCAAATTGATCCCCAAGGCACCAGCCAGTTGAGCTGGTATCCGACCATAACTTATGCGGACAAAACGGGAAATATTATTCCTACCTTGCAATGGGAAGGCATCCGGGAAGGCATTGATGACTACTGTTATCTGACCACCTTGGAAAACAAAATCAAAAATGCCGAAAAAGCGGGAGGGAAAGCTGCCCAAAAAGCCGCTGTCATAAACCAAAAATTGCAACTGTTATTGAAAAAAGTACCGTTTTATGGCAATTACCTCTGCGGTGATTCTTCCAATAAAGTTGACTTCTCTAATTTCAGTAATGCAACCGCTTCGACTCTTCGCTGGCAAACCGCCCTCTGGATCATGGAATTAATCCGGGAGACCGGGAAATGAACCGCATACTTCCTGTAGTTGTTTTATTTGCCTGGGCTGTAATCGTTCAAGCCGTTCCGCCCAGGGTAACTGCCGGGCGAATGCCGGTTCCTCCAACGCTGGACGGCAGGATAAAAACGGATGAATGGAGCAAGGCAACGGAAATTACTTCTTTCCATTTATTCAGGAGTGAACTTGCCGGGGCGGTCAGTCCTCGCTATCCGACTACCGCCCGGATTGGATACGACCGGGACAATCTTTATATCGCGGTACGATGTGAGAAAGGAAGCCGCCGCAACCTGAAGGCATTGGAACACAAGCGCGACGGAAAGATTTACCACGATGACTCGGTTGAAATTTTTCTGAATACCATGCCTGAAAACAATAATTATTATCAATTTGCGGTGAATTCGCTTGGAACCTGCTATGACGGCTTCTCTTACGGCAGTTCCGCCAAACTCAGCAATTGGAGCAGCGGCCGTTGGCAGGCGGCGGCATATCAGGGGGATGATTTTTGGACAGTGGAAATAAAAATACCGTTTTGTATTTTTCGTTTCGGACGGAATCCGACGCTCCGTTTTAACATAACCAGAAATAATTATTATCCCCAGGAATCAATTTCGTGGTGTCCGATAAAATCCACTTCCGACTGGCATCAACCGGAACAATTCGGCTACCTTGACGGACTTGAACTGGCAGATTTCCAGTCCGTAACCATAGGGCAGTTTGATTTCGGAAGCCTGGCGGTCGGAAAGAATAATTTGACAATACCGGTTGAAAACCATCTCGACCGGGAAGTTAAATTAAAAATCGAAATCAGCCTTTCTGGACTTTCCGGCGCTACCGGGGGGAATAGTATAACCGCGGCTGTTCCGGCCCGCCAACAAAAACAATTAATTATACCATTTGAGCTGAAAAAGCCGGACAACTATGTTTTTAATCTGTCTGTCCGCAATTTGGCGGCTATCCAGCCCTTTTTTATCTTGGAGTCACCCCCGTGTGAGCTCAAGGCGGGACGATTGCAAATAGCGTCAACGTTTTATGACACTGAGCCGGTGACAGGGTATGTCCACCTTTTAGCCAATCCCCTGCCGCCGGACTGCGAATTGCGGATATCGCTGACCAGAAATCAGGCTTTTTACAAAACATATGGTTTTAAAGCCGTATCTCCGGAAATTTTATTTCCCCTGGGTAAACTACCGCCCGGTTACTATGAAACCAAACTGGAAGCAGTCACAGGAAAACATCAAAAGTTATGGGATGGCGAGGCGCAGTTCTGGGTAATTGAACATTTCCTGAGTTCCGCAAAGAAATAGTTATTGACAGCTAAATCGTAAGCCGTAAGTTATACTTTATTAGTCTGAAAAAATTTACAAATTCAGGAGAACAAAAAAATGTTTAATCCCAGACTCGGAGCAAGTATCCATACAATAAGCACCTGCATCGATGATAATATCATAAAACTAGTTGCAGATTCAAAAATCAAAACCATTGAATTATCTCAACACTTGTTTCTGGAAAATATGGAATATA
>JBAYCO010000090.1:0-10515 GCA_041668685.1 Victivallaceae bacterium
AGCTCGAACGTTCGCATCTTTTTAAAAATTTGCATGCTCATTTTTAAAAAGCCTCTCTTTTCGAGAGCGGTACTATCCAAGCGCAACAAGTTGCGCAAAATTTCGAGCCGTCAAAAGGCTCGACCAACGCTTTCGGCCGTTGGATCACCGAGCCGTTGCATCCGGCTTTTTTAATAAAAGATTATTTTTAATGTTTTGCCGTTCCGGCACCGGGGATTTCGTCCAGTTTCAGAACCGCACTGTACGGGGAACCCTTCAGCGTCCTTAATTTGCCCCTGAACGCAAGTTCCTTGCCGATCTCCACTTTATCACCGTAACTTTCAGGAGCGTAAACAAGCACTTTGCGGGCGGTATGCTTTATGTCCTTGACCAGGACGTAAGCTTTGAAACCTTCCCGCGGCGGCAGTTTTTCCTTATGCGCTATCAGTTCGCCTCTGATCAACACGTTCTTATTGGTAAAAATTCGCGTTTCCACTATTTTATCGAAGGGAACCTTTGCGTAGCGGTCAGGCATGAGCGGCGACAGCAGAAGAAGGACGACAAGGGCTATTCCCGTAGCAAGAACAGCCGACAACAGGCCGACCTTAAGCCATTGCAGGAAAGTAACATGACTATGCGCGCGCTTTTCCAGCATCCCCAAAGCCACAATGTTGGCGGTACTGCCGATCATCGTTATATTGCCGCCGAAACAGGCCCCGAACAACAACGCCCACCACAGAGGCAGGTCATGGATGTTCAGCGATAATTCCTCGATCACCGGGCAGAAGGCGGCAACGAAAATAACGTTGTCGACGAACGCCGACCCCAATGCGGTGACGCTTAAAATAAACGGCACCAGGCTCGCCAGGTTCGTACCGCAGACATTTGAGAAATAATGCGCCATCACGCCTGAAACATTGGTGTGTTCGAGAGTTCCGGCAATCGCGAAAAGCAACATGAAAAAAAGCAGCGTCCACCAGTCAACTTCCCTTTCCACATAAAACCTCGCCCGTTCGCGCCGGAGGATCATCACTACCCCGGAACACAACAGCGGCGCGATCAGCAATATGCTGTTCTTATCCAGTTTGAGCCATCCCTCAAGCTGGTGATGAGACGCAATGAGAATAACCGTAACGATCAACAGAGTCAAACCGCGCTTATAGGGTACTTCGACTTTCGGCACCAGCGATAAATTGCGGGACAGGCGTTCAGCCAAACTGACGTCGAACTGCTTGAGTTCCTTGCGATAATAGAACATAGTCAAGGCCACCGTCGCCAGCAGCGCAATGAACATGATCGGGAAAGACCAGATCATGAAATCCCCGAAAGTCAACCCGCCCTTGGTGCCGATATAAATACCTACCGGATTCCCCATCATGGTTCCGGCGCTGCCGACATTCGTACACAGCACGCAAATGAGAATATACGGTATCGGGTTGAGTTTGAGACGGTCGCAGACCTGGAAGATCAAAGTTGAAATAAAGATAATGGAAGTAACCTCATCGACCGCGCAGGCAAGCAGGGCCGAAGCAATCGCAGTAACCGCAATGAATTTTTTTCCGGAAATATTGGGCATCGATACGATCAACTGGACTATCCACGTGAAAAAACCCAGGTCACGCAGCGCACCGACGATAATCATCATGCCAACCAGAAACAGGATAACCTCCAAGGCGGAGGACTCCACAAAAGTCGTGATATTCATCGAGTTTGAGCCGATAAGCACAGACAGGCCAATGAAAGCAATAGCCAGACGGAAGTTCCAGAAAAATAAAGTTCCGAGAATTATTCCAAGGAAAACCGCGCAGGCGGTGGCCTGATCGGAATTAAATATCGTTTCGCCCCCGATAACGCCGACGCCGACACTGACGCCGACCAGGATAAGCAGACGGGAAATGAGCATTTTCGTAGTTAACTGAACAGAACCTTCTTCACTGTGCATTGTAATCTCCCAAGGTCAGTTTTTTGGACTGCTGAAGAATTATTCCCAGAACAACTTCAGAACGAAATCCTTCATGTTTACGACACCGGCAAGCTTGCCTTTATCTATGACCAGTATCTGGTCGACTTTATGCATGATAAATAATTTTGCGAGTTGGACTGCGGGAATGTCGATATCAACCGTAATCATTTCCTCGCTCATGAAATCGGCAAGTTTCGTTTCTTCGTCGGACTTGAGCATGTCGGCAAAAGGCTGAAAACGATAGATCGAAGTCAAATCGTTCATCCAGAGCAAATGTTCCGGCAAACTGAACCTCAAAATATCCTCCAGCGAAACAATGCCGCGCAAATCCCCCTCGTTGTCCAGAACCGGAATCGTTTTAACTTTGTTCATGGCGAAAGTTTCGATAACTTTGTGGAGCGTATCGCTTTCCTGCAGCGTTACCGGCCTGCGGATCATCAAATCTCGGGCCCGGACAAAACTCGGCAGCTTAAGCGCCCCGGTGGTGAAGTATCCCAGCACCGCCGCCGCGTCTTCAAGCGCCGCGACGCGTTCGATATTGTCGGAATCCTTGAAATCCTTAGCCAAGGCCGAAAGCACCTGGATATGAAGTCCGGGATCATTCTTCGGAGTCAGGATGAGGACGGCTATTTTTACCGGGGGCATGCCCGGAGAATTAAAATCTATCCCCTTTGTGGAAGTTCCCAAAGCGACAAGCAGATTCTTTACTCCCGCCATTCGCGCGTGAGGTACGGCCAGTCCCGGTGCGATAACTGTCGGAACAACGTTTTCACGGGCGGTCACAGCCTCGACAATTTCGTCTTTATTCAATCCGGGAGTGGTTTTACACAAGCGTTCGGAAAGTTTTTCGATCAGTTCCCGGCTGTTTTCGGCTTCTATATTGCAGACAACGTTGCCCTCGGCAAGAAAATTGTAGAAGTGCGGATTATTCAGTTCAGTCATAGTTAATTCCTTTCCCTGGTAATTCTTACACAAACGCCCATACGGATGAATCAGGACATCTTTAATATTAGCGTGGATAAATTTTTTTTCCAGCCGTTAAATCAGGAAAAAACGAAATTCGCCGTTGCTTAATCCAACCGCCCCCATAATATCAAATGTCAAATTTTACGAAAAACATTAAATTATTAAATAAAAATACGATTTTAACATAAATAATGCTTTAATTTTTCGAAAAACGAATTATAATACTTTATATATTCTCTATCAAGCAACAATCTCAACAAGGCGGATCTATTATGAAAATCGGATTAGCGAAAGAAATCAAGAAAGAAGAATACCGCGTCGGCCTGACTCCGGCCAGCGCCGGGGAATATGTCGCTCACGGACACCAGGTAATGGTGGAAAGCGGCGCCGGTACAGGCTCCGGGTTCAGCAACAAGGCATATGAAGAAACCGGCTGTGTCATTATCGGGGACCGTAAGCGGCTTTTTGACGAAGCGGACATGATCATAAAGGTCAAAGAACCGCTGCCGGAAGAATACGGGCTTTTCCACCCCGGCCAGATTTTATATACCTACCTGCATCTTGCCGCCGACGAAAAACTGACCAGGGCGCTGCTCGACAGCCGGATAACCGGGATCGCTCATGAAACCGTTACCGAAGCCGACAAATCCCTGCCGCTGCTGGCTCCGATGTCACAGATCGCGGGTCGCCTGTCGGTTCAGGAAGGCGCTAAATACCTGGAAAAAACTTTCGGCGGCAGGGGAATTCTCCTGGGCGGGGTTCCGGGCATCAAAAAAGGCAAAGTCCTGATCATCGGCGGCGGTATCGCCGGCACCAACGCTTGCAGAATCGCCATCGGCATGGGCGCTGACGTCACCATAATGGACGTATCGGCGAAAAGACTTGCGGAACTCGAAAACATCTTCGGGAACGCGGTAAAAACCCTTTACTCAAACTCCTACAATGTCGCCGAAGCGCTCCAGGAAGCCGACCTGGTCATCGGGGCCGTCCTGATTCCCGGCGCC
The DNA here is from genome assembly GCA_041668685.1 of Victivallaceae bacterium. Taxonomy (GTDB): domain Bacteria; phylum Verrucomicrobiota; class Lentisphaeria; order Victivallales; family Victivallaceae; genus JAHOYW01. The sequence goes on from JBAYCO010000090.1 coordinate 3,913, forward strand.
GCCGCGCCCAAGCTGGTCAAACGCAATGACCTGAAAAAAATGAAGCCGGGCGCGGTGCTCGTCGATATCGCAATCGACCAGGGCGGCTGCTTCGAAACTTCGAAACCGACTTATCATACAGATCCGGTATTCATTATTGACGGCATTGTACATTATTGCGTCGCGAACATGCCCGGCGCGGTAAGCCTGAGCTCCACCATGGCGCTTACCAGCGTAACCAACCGTTATGGCCTGATCATTGCCGACGAAGGCATATCCCAGGCGCTGCTGCATCCGGAAATAAGGAGCGGGCTCAACTGTATGGACGGCAAATTGATGAACCAGGCGGTTGCAAAAGCCCATAATATGGACTATTTTAAGGACTGAACCGGTATCGGCAACGCTGCGGATTTTCCGGTAACACTTATATTTTAGAACGGGAAGCGGCGCATAATGGACAAAACCGACAGGAAAATCATTTCTATTCTCAGTTGCGACGGGCGAGCGAACAATAATCATATCGCCCGCGAACTGGACATGTCCGAGGGGACTGTCCGCAACCATATTAAAAAACTTTCCGAAAACGGGATACTCCGCGTTGCCGGCGGAGTCAATCCCGACATGATACCGGACAAACAGTTTTTTATTCTCGGAGTCAAGGTCGCCGCCAGCAAAGACCTTACCAATGTCGCTGAAATCATAGCCGAACTTGACGAAGTACTGTCTGTCTGCATCACCACCGGGCGTTACGATTTAATGGTAGAGGCCTGGCTGCCGGTAAAGAACGGGCTTATCGATTTCATCAGCAGCCGTCTCGCCTCTGTTGACGGGATCGTATCCAGCGAAAGCTTCCTGGCGATGAAATCGTTAAAAAAATGGGTCTTCCCCGGAGAATAATCTCCGCGTTCCTGCTCGTTAAAATTAAAGTTTCAACATAATAGAAGGCTTGCTTAACCGCGGTTAATAGACCTTTTAATTTGTCCTCAAAAACCCAAACGTCCGAAGTGTCTTAAAAGTCCCATTTTTTCAAATAAGGGCTTACCGGGGGCGTCTATACTGTTTTAGGTTGGATTTTAAACTTTTATCTTGAACTTGACTGCGGCTCCAAGTAGCGCCGCGTCTCGATGAGATCGGCGGCATAAAACGTTGACAGGCCGTATAATGTTGCTCTTTGCCGCTTTCATCGAAAGCCGGCCTACTCGGTTGCAGTATAGATGTTAAATTTTCAGATTAATACAGTCTAATACAAATTATTTAATAATCTTACCTTAAAATAACGTTTCTTTTGTTGACTTCCTGATAATTGTGGGATATTATTACAGGATACCATGGTTCATTCGCAGGCAAAAATACATATCAGGAGACACAAGAAACTATGAAAGTGGCGTTTACGAAATTCATCTCGAAAGAATCTATTTTTATTCTTGACGGCAAAAATAAATATGAAGTTCTTAACGCTTTAATCACTCAGGCCGCAAACCAGAGCAAGATTGACCGCGATACTGTTTCCCGCCTGACCTGGCACCGGGAAAAAATGATGACTACCGGCGTCGGGTTTTCGCTTGCCATGCCCCATATCAGGATAAATGAGATTCCCGATCCGGTCGTTCTTATCGGCGTCTGCAAAAATCCGATCAAAGATTACGAAAGCCAGGACGACAACCCGGTCAGGGTTATTGTCTTCATTATCGCTCCCGATAAAAACCAGGAAGCTTATCTGCAATTACTCGGCAGTATCTCCAGAAAACTGCGCCATCCTGAAATAATCCAGGAAATCATCGACAATATAACCAGGCCGTCGACAATTTTACGTATCCTTAAAAAACGTTCTCCGGAAGACACCGATTCCGAATAATATTTCTATTTTCCGCTAGAATATTTCCCGCATATTCAGGGTAAACTTCTGTTTTTTCTTTATGTATGCTTGTATTGTCCTGCTTTAATATGTAGACTATTAATGTGTAAAATAATTTAATTTTCAGGAGAAAACTTCATGGCAAATGAAAGTAACGGCGGCAGTATTACCGTAAAATCCGACAGCTTCAAGTCATACAGCAAGGAACTCCCCGCGAACTGCGTTCCGATCCTGACCCTGCACTCGATGCTGGTGTTTCCTTATACGCTTACCCCGATGGTCATTGACGGGGAAGAAAAAGTCAGGATGATAAAGAAAAGCACCGGAGACAACCGCCTTATCGCAATTTTTCCCGAAGTTCCCCCGCAAGAACAGATTTCGAAAGAATCCATTGAATTCAAAGCCGCAACCCTGACCCACCGGGGAAAAGTCATTACCAAAATGGGGGTCGTCGCGCGAATCGTAAAAATGCTGAATTTCCCGGACGGCACCGTACGCGTTCTGGTTCGCGGCCTGAAACGAATTGTTTACGTCAAACCGTATATGGATGCCGAGGATATAGACTGCGTCATCTACAAGGACTTCAAAAGCCGTCCGGATGAATCGCTTGAATCCGCGGCGATGCTGAAAAGCGCCATAAACCAGTTCCAGAAAATAATTTCATTTTCCCCGAATTTCCCGGAGGAATTAAAGATCGCCATTCTTAACCTTGACGATAATGTCCGGCTTGTGGATTTGATCGCCGATACTTTGAATATCGATTTTATCGAAAAACTGTCCCTGCTCACCCAGGAAACCCTTCACGAACGCCTGCAAACCCTGATGATCCTGCTCAATCGCGAAGTCGAAGTTCTTCATCTCGGCAGTGAAATCCAAAGCCAGGTGCATAACGCCCTGAGCAAATCGCAGCGGGAGTTCTTTCTCAGGGAACAGCTCAAGACAATCCGGCACGAGCTCGGCGAAGACAATAAAAGCCCGGATGTCCTGGTGATAGAGAAGAAACTTGAGACCATGGAACTGCCGGAACAGGTGGCCCAAACCGTAAAAAAAGAACTTGAGCGGCTTATAGTCATACCCCCGGCGTCTCCCGAATACCATGTCACGTTCAATTATATAGACTGGCTGGTTTCGGTACCTTGGACTACCTATTCAAAAGACCGCCTCGACGTCAATGAAGCTTCCAAAATCCTGGAACACGACCATTACGGACTGGAGGATGTAAAAGAACGCATCCTCGAATTTATCGCCGTACTTCAGTTGAAAAAAGACCGCAAAGCCCCTATTCTCTGTTTCGTCGGCCCTCCGGGAGTAGGCAAAACTTCCCTGGGCCAGTCGATAGCGCGGGCCATGGAACGCAAATTCATCCGCATGTCACTGGGCGGAGTCCGGGACGAAGCCGAAATCCGGGGACACCGGCGCACCTACGTGGGAGCCTTGCCGGGACGCATCATCCAGGGACTGAAAAGAGCCGGCACCGCCAACCCGGTGTTCATGCTCGATGAAATTGACAAACTCGGCAATGATTACCGCGGCGATCCTGCCTCGGCGCTTCTGGAAGTCCTCGATCCCGCCCAAAACAAAGCCTTCAATGACCATTATCTGGAAATCGATTGCGATTTGAGTTCCGTACTATTCATCGCCACCGCCAATATCATGGATACGATCCCCCCTGCCCTGCGCGACCGCATGGAAATAATCCGCCTTCCCGGATACACCGGCTTTGAAAAGAAACAGATCGCTAAAAAGTACTTGGTTCCCCGGCAGTTGAAAGAAAACGGTCTGAAGACCAAACAGGTTTTGTTCAAAATGACCGCGGTTGATGAAATTATCGATTATTACACCCGTGAAGCCGGGGTTCGCGACCTTGAGCGTACAATCGGTAAGGTCTGCCGTAAGATCGCTACAAAAATTGTCCGCAACAACCTTGACGGAGCAAAACGCATAGAGGCCAATCCCGAACTGATCAGGGAATACCTCGGACCGCGTTTGTTTATCCTGGACGAAGTTAAAAAATATTCGGATATCGGCGTCGCCACCGGTATGGCGTGGACAAGCGTCGGCGGCACTATCCTCCCGGTCGAAACAACCATGATGCCCGGCAAGGGCGGTTTAAAACTGACCGGTTCTCTGGGAAATGTCATGAAGGAAAGCGCGGAAGCCGCGTTCAGCTTTATCCGCAGCCACGGCAAAAATTTAAAAATCAGCCAGAAAGTTTTTGAAAATCATGATTTCCATATCCATGTACCGGACGGCGCCACTCCCAAAGACGGCCCTTCCGCGGGTATAACGATTGCCGTGTCGCTGGTTTCGCTGCTTACCCACCGAATGGTAAAATCCAATCTGGCAATGACCGGGGAAATAACCCTGCGCGGCAAAGTCACCGCCGTCGGCGGCATCAAGGAAAAAGTCATTGCCGCACTTCGTTCCGGCGTAAAAACTATTGTTATGCCGCTCGAAAACCGGAAAGACCTTGAAGATATTCCCGACAAAATAAAAAGCAAACTCAAGTTCAATTTTGTAGACAACGCCCAAGCCGCGTTTAAAGTCGTTTTTGAAAATGCGCCAAGATAAAATAATGTTAAAACTAGTTCTGCCGGCGCTCATTTTGTTCGGTTTGTCGGCATATGCCGAAACTGAATTACCGGTAAAGGACTTCCTGTACCGGGTCCGCCATCCCGCCGGCCGCAAACGCTGGGCGCTCATGGACGGCGAAGTCATCCATCGCCGCCGCGGCAAAGAAACCGTCAAAGCGTCCCTCCGCCTGGGTATCCTGTTCAATACCAACCGTACGCTGGCACAAGTGCTTATCGATAAACGGCAGGGCTACATGGTAGGCCAGGCTTTCAGCAAGGGCAGCGACGGTACTTCAATCATTCCGCTTAACAAGGAGTCTGAAGAAAATCCCGTAATCGGGAACTTCGGTTTGCGCCCGCAGGATCTGGCCATGACTTTCCTGTACTGGAAATTCGACCGGGAATTTCCGGGAGAATCAACTAAAATGGTCAACTGCCGGGTGCTCAAACTCGTTTCGCCGGACAGCAAAGAATACGCCAAAATCTGGATAAGCAAAGAATATTATTTCCCAATAAAAGTGGAATGGACCCGGATAAATGAAAAAGAACCGTTCCGCAGCCTTGAAGTAAGCTCTTTCAAACAGCAGGGCAACTATGGAATAATCAAACGGCTGGAACTTTACGGCCCCGGCTGGCGCACCAGAATAAATTTCACTGAAACCGAAGTCGGCGCCCCCGAAAAAGGCGGCATCCCGAAAGATCTGTTTTTGAAAATTCAGCAGTGAATACTGTGGCACGGCTAGGGACAGCCGTGGCTACACGGGGAACATGATATTAGACGAAAAAGGTGCAGCCGCCCCTGTCTCCAGGGGCGTAGAGAACGTTACATGAGAATTAAACTCTGATATAATATTAACGTTTACTCCTTGAAATCCTCACACATTTGTAAAATTTTCGATTTTCGCCTTGCAGATCTTTTCCGTCAAGCCTAATAAGGGTTTTACCCGTTCAGCCAGATATTCCAGGTCTTCCCTGCATATTCTGTAGGCGGGATCATACCTGGCTCCAATGTAGGCGTACTCCAGCAAGTTGAATAATCTTTGTTCTTCCCGCGTTTCCTGCGGAAAAATATTTTTAAATGCGGAATCGTGTTTTGATGCCATATGGCCCAGAAACTCAAGAAGATGCTGACTGGGAGTATGATTAGTAAAAACCAGCAAAATGGTTTTATATGAATGCTCCGCCACCTGATGAAGCATAAATGCGGCGCCTTTCAAATCATTTTCTTGAGAGGCAATAACATAATATCGGTAAAATCTTTGTGCTCTTTCAAACCACTGTTCAAAATAATCCTGAGCGATCCGTTTACGTTCTTCGGGTTTCAGTTTGCGTTTTTGCGCGAGTTTGAAATTTCCCGAATTGTAAAGCAGACAGCCTTCTTTTCTGATATCTGAATAGAAATACTGGCTTTCGGCAAGTTTGATATTCAGTTCCTGGATATCGTGAGTTATGATCCGCACGTAGGCGCTTAAGCCGGCGCTGTCGCATTTCCTGGTGATTTTCCGCCACAGGCCAATATCTACCGCAGTTGTTTTTTCCCCGGTAACAACCAGAATGTCATAGTCGGATTTTTCCCCGGACCTTCTGTCCGGCTTGAGGTCGGCTTCTTCTTTATAGTCGCCTCTGGCGTAGGAGCCGAAAAGAATTATCATTTCAACGTCACCGCACATGTCACGAATGGTTGAAACGATATGTTTCAATTCGTTCCGCTTATTGCCAGGAAGATATGCAAGTGTCTTTTTCATGGCTGAAATATACAGCAGTATACTCGTTTAGTAAAGTTTCAAAGGAACAAAATATCAGATATAGTCTTAACGCCGAAATTGGCAATTCGTTTTATCCGGGGAAAGCGGTATATTCTTATGGCAAACTTAATCGGCTGCGCTTCAAGTAGGCCGGCTTTCGATGAAAGCGGCAATGAGCAACATTATACCGCCTGTTGACGTTGCATGTCGCCGGTCTCATCGAGACGCGGCGCTACTTGAGACGCGAGTAAATATCAGATAAGAATTAACCATTCTAACTAAAACAGCATAAAAAGCTTGCACACAGCGTGAATGGGTGTGCTGATGATATAATGTACTTGTCATACTCAAACAAGTTTGAGCCGGCTCCGTTCAATGTAGCTCAAGCGTCCCGCTTGAGTATAGCCCCAGTAGTGATGCGTGCGTGCTGGACAAACGCGAATGCAGTTTA
>JBAYCO010000091.1:0-10443 GCA_041668685.1 Victivallaceae bacterium
GCCGCCCTCAAGAAATTTAAAGAAACGCTTGGCGTGTTCTTTTTCCTGGTTAGCGGTGGTTTCAAACATTGCGGATATCTGTACATATCCTTCTTTTTTGGCGATAGACGCGAAATACGTGTAGCGATTCCTGGCCTGAGATTCCCCGGCGAAAGATTTCAGGAGGTTCTTTTCGGTTTCTGTTCCTTTGATACTGCTCATTTTTTGTCCCTTTTGTTTTTCTGTGAAGCCGTTTTTGACAATTCACAATGTTAATATTTTTATTTACGAATTATTTTATATTTAAAAATTGCATTTTTATGTAGCTTAAGCAGAAACACAAGCGGGACGCTTGTGCTACATTGAATCCTTAAGCCTTAGTCGCCGGCGGAGTAAAAACCCTCTGTCCCAGTTCGCGGTCCAGCATGAAAAGTGATTTTCCCACCAGTTTTATCTGCCGGATTACGCTTGAAACGTTAGCCTCCTCTTCCACCTGCTCGCCGACAAACCATTGCAGAAAATTTATGGTCGCGTGATCGCCGGCTTTCGTTGCCTGGTTCATTAAGTCATTAATACGCTTAGTGACAATTTTCTCGTGCTTGAGCGCATGCTCAAAAACCGCCAGCGGCGAATCCCATTTATGCTGCGGTTTGGAAACCGCGTCAAATTCCACCTCAACGCTACGGTTATGGAGAAAATCATAGAATTTCAGCATATGGGTCAATTCCTCCTTTACCTGCACGTCCATCCAATTGGCGAAGCCGTTCAGATCCAGAGACTTCAGATACGACTGCATCGAAAGATAAATATAAGATGAATACACTTCGAAATTCAGTTGATCGTTGAGACTTTTTTCCAGTTTCTTGTCCATTTTCCCCTTCCTTTTTTTAATTCCACTTATTATTTTGCTGGTGAACTTCGCGTTCCCGCTCCGCTTCATATTTCATTTTGTAGGCGCAGTCACGGACAACTCCGTACAGCAAGCGACAACCATCGTCCTCACTGTCGCGCTCTCCGTCATCCGCAAGAATAATTAAACTGCGTACATAATCCAAAGTTTCTTTTATGTGTTTGTTACAACGTTCCTTCATACAGGTCTCCTGCGATTTTTTATTTGATAAAGCGGATTCCATGCCAATCTCCAAAAACGAAAACATAACACGTTAATAATAAAGATGATAAAAAAGCAAACAAGTAAAATCATATCAAACACGAGTGTCTCACTCCATACGCAAAAAATGAGACACTTATATATAAATCCAGCAAAACAATGTCTCATTAAGCAAATGATACACTTTTTCCAAATGAGACAACTTTAATCTTAATGAGACAGCTTTTCGTCAAGAAAACGATAAAGAGTCGCACGCCCCACGCCCAACATTTCAGCCGCCTTCCGTTTATTTCCCTCAACTACGGCCAAGGCCTGCTCAACACGTATTTTGTCAAGTTTGCGTTTTCTGGTCCGTTTCCCTTGCGCCGCGGCGAGGTTTACGTTGAAATCTACCAGATCAGAACCTGAATTTGCGGGCAAATGGGATAGCTCGATGAGATCGCCCTTACATTTAAGCACAGCATATTGAATCCAGTTTTGCAGTTCCCGGATATTGCCCGGCCAGTCATACGACAAAAGGGTATTCACCACCGGTGCGGAAAAATGCATTTTTTCGCGCCCGGCTTCATTTGCCGCCTTGCCCAAAAGGTATTCCGCCAGCATGACAACATCGCTGCCGCGCTCACGCAATGGCGGCAGCGTCAGCGGAATAACATTGAGACGATAATACAGATCATCACGGAAACGCCCTTCGGCCATTTCCCTGGTCAAATCCTTGTTCGTCGCGCTGATTACCCGGACGTCCACTTTGAGAGTCTTTTCGTCCCCTACCCGTTCAAAAGTTCCCTCCTGAAGCACGCGCAGGAGCTTGACCTGCATGGCCGCCGAAATGTCACCGATTTCATCAAGAAAAATAGTTCCGCCGTCCGCCAGTTCAAAACGTCCTTTCTTGTCGCGGACAGCTCCCGTAAACGCGCCTTTCACATGCCCGAACAATTCGCTTTCAAGTAAATTTTCCGGCAAAGCCCCGCAATTCAGCGGCACAAAAAGCTTATCCCGGCGCGGACTGTCCTGATGTATCGCCCGCGCGGCAAGTTCCTTTCCCGTCCCGCTTTCTCCGTAGATCAGCACCGGAGCCCGCGAACCGGCAATGTCTGGAATGGAATTGAGCACTTCCATGATTGCCGGGGAAGCGCCGACTATACCGCTGAAGCGCTCTACGCCGGCGGCAAATTTCGACAGGTTCTGATGAACGCTCAGGTCCCGCAAGACCGCCAGTACTCCTTTGGGGATATTCTGTTTGTCCCGGATCAGGGTCGTAGTCATCTCACAAATCCGCTGCCGCCCGTTTTTGCTGGTAATCTGCATAACCCGCGAATCATGCTCCGGCAGTTCATCATAGCTTTTCAGGGAACAGAACTGACATTTATCACCGCAAAGCGGACTTCCGAAAGCTTCATGACAATCGTAATTCAGAACAGAATCCCGTTTATAGCCGGTCAATTTCTCGGCGGCTTTGTTAAAATAATAAATATTGCGCTTCAGGTCATGCGCGATAATGGCGTCTGAAATATTATCCAGGATCATACAGGAATCGTTTTTGGAAGCGACAAACGCCGAAAAATAACCCAAATCGAAAAAATTATCGATCTCGGCTTTTATTTTGTCCCGCGCGGCACGCAGGCCTTCAAGCGTATTTTCCTGCTCCGCATCATTAAACAGGTTCCAGTTGACAAACGCCGGATTGCCCGGGAAAACCGGGCATTTTTCGAAAGAACAATCGCAAAGCGCCACCGCGACGTCAAAAAACTGATCATCGATTTCATCGAGACTTTTGGCCTGCTGCCCGGAAATATCTATTCCCGCTTCCCGCATCACCTGCACGGCAAGCGGATTGAGCGGTTCGCGGATTATTCCGGCGCTGGCAATAAAGGTATTTCCAGGAGCCCTGCGGCGCGCAAAAGCTTCGGCAAACTGTCCCCGTGCGGAGTTGTTGCTGTCAATAAATAGAAGGCCGCCCATATATTCTCCGTAAATAATTTGAATACCGCGTAGTAATTAAAGTAATATTCAAACCCGCCCATGTCAAGCGCGCGCCCCCAATCTAACCAAAGTCTAACCCGGCGGACGGAAACGGTCAATCGGGTTATTTGTGGAAAAGGGAAAACTTTTTTAGAAAAAGTTTCCCCTTTCCTGTCCAATTTCCTTTCAAAAACTTTCACGGATATTTATTCCCATGCAACTTTACTAAACGAATATATTGCTGTATATTCCGGATATGAAAAAGACAGTTGCACATCTTCCCGGTAATAAGAGGGATGAATTGAAACATATCGTTTCAACCGTCCGCAGTCTGTGTGATGACGTAGAGATGATAATCCTTTTCGGTTCCTACGCCAGGGGCGACTACAAAGAAGAAAGCGACCTCAAACCAGACAGGAGGTCCGGGGAAAAATCCGACTATGACGTTCTAGTCGTTACCGGGGAAAAAGCAAGCGCCGTAGACATCGGCCTGTGGCGGAAAATCACAAAAAAATGCGACAGCACCGGCTTAAGCGCTTATACGCGGATCATAACTCACGATATCCAGGAATTGAATATCAAACTTGCCGAAGGCCAGTATTTTTATTCGGATGTAAGGAAAGAAGGCCGCCTGCTTTACGATTCGGGGAACTGCAAACTGGCCCGAAAACGCAAACTGAAACCCGAAGAATGCAAACGCATTGCCCGGGATTATTTTGAACAGTGGTTTGAAAACGCGGAAAGTTTTTTTGATACTTTCGAATATAAATTGGATAAAAATGATTATAAAATTGCCGCTTTCAATCTTCATCAGGCCGCGGAACATTCTTATAAAACCATTCTGCTGGTTTTTACGAATTATACTCCTCAAGAGCATCTTCTCGAACTGCTGGGCAGAATGGCATCCAAACACGATTCCGCGTTAAAAGGCATTTTCCAGCAGGAAACGCGGGAAGAACAAAGACTGTTCGACTTGCTGGAGTACGCCTATATCGGAGCCCGCTATGACCCCGCATACGGCATATGCAGGGAAGAGCTGGAATATCTGGCTGAACGGGTAAAACTTTTACTGAGCCTGACGGAAAAGATTTGCAAGGCAAAAATCAAGAGCTTCCTGCCAAAATAGTTCCGGGCGTGCCAAATACGTTTGTAGTACCGGAACAACCAGCGTTAATTGGATAGTTCCGCCAAGTAGTCGCAAGTGCGGCCTCGCACTGCGACCTTTGCGCTCAGTATGACCAGGCAACTCCGCCCGGCGGACGTCTTTGTCGCGGAGCAGGCTGCTCCTGCAACTGCTGGTCTGCGAATATTTTATTGGTTAAATATCCCGGACCGCTAAAAACAAGATTAAACCAGTTAAAAACGGTACTGAAAACACGTTATTGGCAAAATTTATAATTTTACGAAACTTTGACCGGCTCCCCGGTCGCGGCTGACTCGTAAAGCGCGTCGAGCAGTTTCATTACCGTTACCCCCTGCTCCGGCGCCACTAAGTAGGGTTCATCCTTTACGAGCGCGTCAATAAAAGTATAATAGAGATTGCGGCACTCCGGTACCGGCGGATGCAGGTGCAGATCATATTGACAACCGGCTTTTTCCTGATAACATTCCACATGGAATTCATATCCGCCGTGAAGATTATATTGATGCAGCCCCCCGGCTGTTCCCAACAGCGTAGTGGACATCTGCTCGTTGTCCTTAATATTTCCGGCCCAGGACGCTTCCAGTTCAAGAGTCGCGCCGTTTTTGAATTTGATCATGCCGCAGGCAAAATCCTCAACGTCAAAAGCCTTGCCCTCCCTGGCCGCCAGTTTTGAGGCAATATGATTATAAGCGCTTCCCATCACCCATTCCGGCTCCGGATAATCCATCAGCCATAACGCCAGATCCAGGCGGTGAACGCCCAGATCAATCAACGGGCCGCCGCCGGCAAGGGCTTTCTGCCCGAACCAGCCGCCGAATTTTGGCATTCCGCGGCGGCGCTGCCATACTGTCCGCCCGAAATAAATATCGCCTACCTCACCAGCTTCAATCAGCCGTTTCATTGCGAACGACTGGGGCCGGAAACGAAATGAAAAATTAATTCCCAGGCGTTTACCCGTTCTTTTCGCCGCCGCCAGCATTTCCTCTGCTTCCGCGGCGTTCATCGCCATGGGTTTTTCGCAGAGCACGTGCGCTCCGGACTCAAGGGCGGCGATAGCCAGGGATTTATGGAATTTATTGGGAACCACAACGCTGACAACATCCGGTTTTTCCTTTTTCAGCATTTCCAGCGGATCAGTGTAGCGTTTTGCTATTTTCAGCTCATCGCCGACTTTATCGAGCAGTTTTTGGTCAAGGTCAACGATCACTGCCACCTCGGCATTCTCATGCTCCAGATAACCGTTGATGTGAGCTCGGCCCATTCCCAGGCCGATTACGGCAATTTTAACTTTTTTTGTCATTGCAAGTTCCCCGAATTCTACACTTCAACGTCCTGAACGACACCAATGCAACCAAAATCACCGTCCCTGGGTTCGATTTTTTCCAGCGGCGGACAGTTGGGCGCAGTATGTTCAGCAAAAATCAGCGGCTTCGCCCAGCGGACGGCATTGCCGATAACCCGGATTACATTTTTATCATAAAATATGGGATAGGTTTCATGTCCCGGCTGAAAATAAAATATTTTGCCGTGGCCGCGCTCAAAAGTCACCCCGCTGCGGAAAACTTCGCCCCCTTCGAACCAGGAGATGAAAATAACTTTGCCGTCCTGCGGAATATCAAAACGTTCACCGTACATCTCCGCATGCGGCAGTTCAAAGTATTCCCCGATCCCCTGGGTTATCGGATGAGAAGGTTCTATATTCCACAACCTTTCCCTTTCCGCGATTTCACGCCATTTCAGTGAACAGGCTGTACCGGTGACGGCTTTGAATATTTTGGAAAAATGCCCCGAATGGAGAACTATCAGCCCCATGCCTTCAAGCACCCGTTTATGGACGCGTTTAACTACTTCATCGGCAACTTCCGCATGATGGCAATGCCCCCACCAGATCAGCACGTCTGTGGAATTTACGACTTCCTCCGTAAGGCCGTGTTCCGGCTCATCCAGACTGGCATAGCGGATATTCAGGTCGTCCGCGCTGATTTCAGCGCCGATCTTTTTATGCATTCCTTCCGGATAAAGTTTCTTTACCGCCTCATGCTCTTTTTCATGACGAAATTCATTCCATATCGTTACATTAATCTTGTCCGCCATCTGTCATTTGCTCCATTTTATTAATTTTTTGTGACACGAAAGAAAAGATATATATAACATTATATCCGTATGAGAAGAAATATCAACACCCGCAGTACATACAAAATGTGATATTAAATTACCATATGTGACAAGAACCGCATCCGCCGGTTTTCTATCTGGCTGTTTTTATTATGGATTTTAGCTTAAGCGCAATTTGAGTATTATCGTAATGTCCGGCAAAAAGCCCGGAGTCAACCCCGCCGGCCATAAGCGGAACCGGTATCGGGGAATGTTTGGTAGAGGTCCATTCCAGTCCGCAGCGCCGATTAAAAAAACGCTGCAGACAAAACAGCAGGGGCTTGTAAGAAGAATAAAGTATAGAAGGCATCAGGCTTTTCTTGTTTTTTCCGGTGAACGCTTTCCATGATTCGTGCAGTTCCCTGAACTCTTCAGAAGAAAAATTTTTTAATTTGTAATTTTTCCCCGCCTCAAAAACTATCTCGGCAAAGGATAAATTCCCTTTTCTGTATTCAGCCATTTTGGCGTTCATGACTTTATAGCTGTATTGCTGGCGCAACAAGTCTGCAGCAGGACTGCCGGGGACGGCATCAAAATGCAGCCCACCGGTTTCATGATCGGCAGTAACCACAATAGTTGTCGAATCCGGATGTTTTTGCAAAAAGTCGACAGCGACTTTGACCGCATCGTCAAAAGCCTTGATTTCACGCACCATACAGCCGCCGTCATTGGAATGCGCGCACCAGTCGATTTTGCCGCCTTCGACCATGAGGAAGAATCCTTTACTCTTACCGGAACCACTATAAAGATGTTTAATCCCCAAAGCAGTATAATCGGCAAGAGAAAGACCTTTATTTTTCTTATTGTCGATAACATAAGGCATGTCCGCATGAACAATATACTTTTTACCGGGATCCAACCGCGGTATTTCAGGAGGAGATTCGAGTATAACATAATTTTCTTCCAGCATCTTCCGGGTAAGCTCTCCGCATTTTTTCTTGAAGGTCAGAGAACCGCCGCCGAAATATTCGAAACCGCCGGCGGCAAGATCACGGGCGATTTCCTCATACATGCTGCGGCGCAACTGATGCGCATAGAAACCGGCGGGCGTGGCGTGATTCAACGGCGCGTTGCTGACAATGCCGACTTTCCAGCCCTGTTTTTTAGCCGTTTCCGCAACCGTTTCCCAGGGTACGCCGTCACTGTCAAGTCCCAATACGCCAAGCCGGGTCTTGCACCCGCAGGCAATTGCCGTCGCGGCCGCGGCGGAATCGGTAGTTTCTCCTCCATAAGCCAAAGTATCAACGAAACCTTTTACCGGCAAAGTATTCATCCATAATTTACGTTGCCAGGCCTTTTCCGTAACCTCGATATGCGTCTTCCCCATTCCATCCCCTATAAACAGGAAAACGTATTTTGCCTTTTTCTCTCCTCCCTGATCGGCGGAAAATACGCGTGACATTGCGTATACGGCAATAAAAACGAAAAACAACTTTTTATAAATTCTGTTCTTAAACATCCCGAACCTCCGGCATAAACACTATAACTGATTTAATGATTATGCAAGGGCGAAAACCACAATCGAAACACAAATAAGCAAGGCGGCCGCAATTCTTCTGAACAACATTGAATACGGCAGTTTTTCTTCATATTCAGTCCAATGAAGTTTGGCCAGCGCCGCTCCTAAAATCACCGCCATAATTCCGCGCACCGACTGGACTATATTCCCGAAAAGCGGTCCGATAAGGGCAAAACTGGTAAATAGAAAAAGCATTGCCGCAAACCAGAAACAGGAAAACGGCAGAGCCGGTTTCAGGTGTCGTATTTTCATTGACCGCATAAAAGGCATGACAAGCAAAGAAAAAATTCCGAGGTAAAAATAAGCAAGGGAAGCGGCGGTAATTATTGAAAATAAGCCTTTGCCGTTTTCAAGTTCTATACATTCTATGAGTTTTTTAATGTTTATATCGGAAAGCGAGTAGCCGACGACCGCACATACCACCCATAAAACGGCGGGAAGCGGAATGCTTTTTCCCGACCAGTTGGAAAGCAAGGCTCCGCCAAAACAAAGCAGGACCGCGCCCCATTGCCCGGCGGAAATCCCGTTATTCAGAAAGACCATACCGAAAATCGCGATAAATATGATCTTCACCCCCAGCAACGGCGCCACCCGTGAAGCTTCCGTCCGGCTTACAGCCATAAAAAAACCCATCTGCCCGATCAGATAAAAACCGTTAACGGCAAGCAACAGCAGCCAATAATCCCTGAAAGGCGGCAAATCATTGACCAGCAACAGCAATCCAAGCAATATCGTCGCGAAAATTCCATTTATAAGATGCGAGGCGATAAGCAGTTGAAATGAAGTTCCATCTTTATGGATATATTTTTTCGAAAAAATATAAGCAATGCTCTGAGCAAACGCCGCCACCAGGCCGCACAGGATTCCAGGAATCATTTTTGAGTTTCTTTATCGGATTTGGTTTTGACCGCGTTTTCCTCCGGGCTCAACTCCTGAATATCTTTAAGACTGGTTTTTTTGGCTTTCATAATCTGGTCTTCACGGCGTTTTTTTTCTTCTTTCAACAGTTTTTCAAGCGGATCATCGGCGACATCTTTATTGGCGTCATCAGCCTTGACTTTATCTTTGGCTTTGCCCGCTTCAGGAGTTAACTCCTGAACATGCTTAAGGCTGGTCTTGCTAGCTTTCGAAATTTTCTTCGGGAGCGGTTTTACCTGCTGTTTTTCCTGATCCTTCAACACCTCTTCAAGCGAATCAACATCCGCAGCCTTGGCCTTCTTGTATACGGATCCCTTGTGTTCATCAGGACTCAACTCCTGAATATGCTTAAGACTGGTTTTTTTGACCTTCGTCGCAGTTTCGGCTTGAGAACTTGTTTTCTTCGCCTGTTTTTCCTGTTCGCTCAATAATTTTTCCAGTAAATCCTCTTTGACTTTCGGAGCTTGGGGCGTCAGCTTTTTCACTTCGTCAGGCAGCGGAACCTTATGTTCCGTGGGAGTAAGTTCCTGAACCTCTTTCATACTGGTATCTTCCGCTTTCTGCGGCGTAGTCGGAATCAGTTTTTCTTCCTGTTCCTTTTCCAGTTTACCCAAAGGCTCTTTACTGCTGTCAGGCATTTTCAGAGGCCAGGAATCTTTAGACGAAGTCTTTTTATCTTTCTCCCCTGCTTCATTCAAAAGCGCCGAAATAGGATCTTTCTCATTCAGCGGCATCAGGGTTTTACTCATTTTTTCCCGGTACTCTTCAACACTTAACGAACGCGTTGTTGTGTCTGTCCGGTATTTTTCCGAAACATCCTGCCCTTCCACCTCGTTATTGGGTTCATTTTCCGGGTCCTTGGCAATCTTGACTTTTTTCGGAGCTTCATCGAGAATCTCCATTTGAGATGGTTCAAACGGAGGAGAAGTTACCACGATAATCTCAAGTATTTTATTTACATTGTTAGTTATAAGCATCGGGACATCAGGCGGCACATATACCATTATGCCTTTCTTTAGAACAATCATATTGGTATTGTTAACCAGCAATTTTCCGCCGCCGGAAATAGCATAAATTATCTGCGCGCTGCTCTGCTTGTATTTCGGGGGGCTGATGCCCGGCGGAATTTTAAGCAGCGTTATGCTGCAATGCAGCATTACATTGTCCGTCTGCGGAAAAAACACCTTGACAATTTCAGTTGCCTTGAGTTTTTTATTTTCAATAAGCGGCAACTCGTAAATATCCTTGATTATTACGGCTTTACCATCCGGGTGGGAAAGTTTTACATCCTGGGGCGCCGGCCCCGAACTAACACACCCTCCGAACAAAGAACAGACCGCTGCGACACAAATGATAAAGAGCATATTTCTCATAGTAAAATCCTTGTTTTTTAAACTCACTCTGAATACAATACTCCGCTAATTCCCAAATGCAAAAGGTATAATTATGATTTTCGCCTGATTTCCCGCAGACCGATAATCCAGCAACACGTCACATAAGATTCAAATCCTATCCTGTTTTGACGTCTAAAAAGTAATGGCTCACTCTTTTCGCAGGTTTAAATAGTAGCTCAAGCGTCTCGCTTGAGTCATGAACGGACAGACGTTAACTGGCCACCGACACAACCGGGACGGTTGTGCTACTATAACGTAAAGC
>JBAYCO010000092.1:0-10436 GCA_041668685.1 Victivallaceae bacterium
TGAGAAGTATTGTGGTTTGATTCAACCTTTCGGCGCCCGCTTTTTCGTAATTGTCAGCCATGTTAGGACACATCAACTGCACTTTCAGTTCATGTGGCCCGTCAGTACTTTTTACCGAAAAACCAAGTCTTGCAAGCAACGCTTTTTTGGCCCCCTCTTTGAGCTTTTGACGTACTTTGACAGGATTATAATTGCGGACAGTGTAACGGCTGATGCCGGCTTTAGTCTCTACGGTCTTAACTTCGCCGAAAAATCCTTTCGCCTCGCGGCAGGCGGCAATATCCCCGCTTACCAGTATAGTCGGGACACCGAAATACGCGCATTGCAACCCGACTATCCCGATTTCACCAATGAGTTCGCCGTTAAGCCACATGTTTACAACCCCATGGCTGTTAAAAGTATGGTGCAGAACTCCGTCCGGAGTTCCCATAAACGCATGGGCTCCTATCTGTAATGCAGCGTCATAACTTGAATCTATATAGGTTACAGGCGCAAGGTCGCCGCCGGAAATAAAAAGATCCGCGGCGGGATGCAGATTTTCAATCCGGATCGAATTGCTGCCCCCGTGACCGTCCCATACGTGGACTTCATCGGCTCCGGCTTCAACCAGCCCTTCAACGGCGGCATTTACTTCTTCCGTAAGAAGCCTGCAAGCCTCATCCGTATTAATGATTTTATTTCCCACGTTGTCTTTGCGGCCGTTTACTCCGCTGACGCCTTCCAGGTCTGTTATGATAAAAACTTTCATTTTTACGCTCTTTTAATTTGGTTAATGCCGTAAATTTATTTTACAGGAATTTGTTATTTAGACAAGTCTAAAACTTATTTTTTTGACAAAATCATTTTTTTAGTTTGTGTTTTCCTTAAATCTTAACGCATAAAACGGGTGCGACTATAGAATAATGTAAGAAGTCACAACTCGATACAGCTCCGCAGGAGCGATTTTTCATTTATTAATTTTTGCCCAGGAATCCTTCAGCGTGATAGTGCGGTTGAAAACTATTTTACCGGGCGTCGAATCCAGGTCTGCGCAAAAATACCCCTGGCGTTCGAACTGGACGCAGGTTCCGGCTTCAACTTCAGCTAATTCCGGTTCCAGGTAAACCTCGCTTACCGCCAGAGAATCAGGGTTGATCTGGGTTTTGAAATCTATGCCGTCCGCGCCCGGATTTTCCGCGAGGAATAAACGGTCATAAAGGCGAACTTCCGCTTTTACCGCGTGTTTTACGGATACCCAGTGAATAGTGCCCTTGACCTTGCGTCCGTCGGGAGCGTTGCCGCCGCGGGTTTCCGGGTCGTAAGTGCAGCGCAATTCAATAATTTCACCATTTTCGTCTTTTACGGCCTCGTTGCAGGTAATAAAATAACCGTAACGCAGCCGGACTTCGCGGCCGGGAGCCAGACGGAAGAACTTTTTCGGGGGATCTTCCATAAAATCATTCCGGTCGATATAAAGTTCCCGCGCAAACGGCACTTTGCGGCTGCCTGCATCCGGGCCTTCGGGATTGTTCGCCGCCTCAAGCATATCAACCGCGTCTTCGGCAAAATTTTCAATAACGACCTTAAGCGGATTCATTACCGCCAGGTAACGCGAAGCTTTCTTGTTCAAATCATTGCGGACGCAATGTTCGAGCAGCGCCACGTCCGTCAGGCTGTTGAATTTGGTAACGCCGATAACATCGCAGAAATCGCGGATTGCCTTGGCGGTATAACCGCGCCGCCGCATGCCGCTGACCGTCGGCATACGGGGGTCGTCCCAGCCGTTGACCAGTTTTTCCCGCACGAGTTCAAGCAGTTTGCGTTTACTCATGACGGTATAGCTCAAATTGAGACGGGCGAACTCTATCTGCTGCGGATGGCTTTCGAGCTCAAGCGCGTCAAGCACCCAGTCATAAAGCGGACGATGAATTTCGAATTCCAGCGTACAGAACGAGTGAGTGATATTTTCGATTGAATCCTCAATACAGTGCGCGAAGTCATACATGGGGTAGATGCACCATTTATCACCGAGGAGATAGTGGTGATAACGGCGTATACGGTAAATAGCGGGGTCCCGCATATGGATATTCGGCGAAGCCATATCGATTTTAGCGCGCAGAACCTTGGCGCCGTCTTCGAACTGCCCGGCGCGCATCTGCCGGAAAAGTTCCAGGTTTTCTTCAACTGAACGCTTGCGTCCGGGAGGAAGTTTTCCGGGTTCGGTGAGGTTGCCGCGATGCTCCGCCCACTCTTCGGGAGACAGGTCGCAGACGTAGGCTTTGCCTTTTTTTATAAGTTCGACGGCGTATTCATACATTTGTTCAAAATAGTCGGAAGCGTTATAGAAATGTTCTCCCCAATCGAAACCAAGCCATTTTACGTCTTTTTTTATGGATTCGACGTATTCCATATTTTCCTTGGTGGGGTTGGTGTCGTCCATGCGCAAATGGCAGGCCCCGCCGTTTTCTTCGGCTATTTTGAAATCAATACAGATAGCTTTGGCGTGTCCGATATGGAGATAGCCGTTCGGTTCGGGGGGGAAACGGGTCTCTATTCGACCACCGTTTTTATTGTTTTTTATATCTTCGGCGACTATCGCCCGGATAAAATCTATCGGTTCAGCTTTTTTTTCTTCCGTGTTCATATTCATAACCTGGTTATATAAATTTATTCGATTAATGCTAAAATACTACTGTTTACCGACCATTTCAAAGAATTTCCGCAAAGCTGAAACATATTTCGTACGGCACAAAAAATAACAATCGTCGTGGCCACCCGTCAGCTTAAGGAAAATTTTCGGTTCAGGAGCCTTCTCAAATAGTTCGCTGCTGAAACAAAACGGTACGATTTCGTCGTCAGGGCTGCCGGTGATCATTACCGGACATTTTACTTTCGCCAGACTGTCGACAGTTGACAGTTTATATTTCAGCAGCCATGCCGGGATCCACGGCATTTTTTTCTTTGCGATTGCCGGTAAAGATGAAAAAGTCGATTCCAGAACCAGCCCCCCGGCCGGATTTTCCGCAGCCGCGTATGCGGCAATAGCGCCGCCGAGCGAACGCCCGACAACGATTATTTTTCCCGGCTGAATGCTGCGGGTTTCAGTCAGATAGCGCCAGGCAGCCTCGACGTCCCGGTATAATCCCGCATCTCCCGTAACTTCTCCGCCGCTTTTTCCGTAGCCCCGGTAATCAAAAATATATAAATTGACGGGCAGTTGATTAAACAATGAGACGGAATCAAGACGATGGGAAATATTGCCGCCGTTGCCGTGACAGAATAAAACGGTATATTCAGCGTTTTCAGCAGGTATGAACCAGCCGTTCAGCGTAACGCCGTCCGCGGTGCGAAAATAAACGTCTTCAAAATCTATGCCTATTTCCGCAGGAACTCCGGCCATATTGGCCGACGGGAAAAAAATCATCTTTTTCTGGCTGAAAAAAAGGATAAGAATGACGACCAGATAGGATACTGCAATTATTATAATTGTCAGGCACAGGGTTTTCAGCATAATATTATAAAATCCTACTCCCGGGGCGGGAAATCAAATTCATTTTCAAGCAGTCCGGCTATTTTATCACAGGCTTCCTGTTCATTCGGGCCCTCGACCTTGAGGACAGCTTCATTACGGCAATGCAGGCCCAGCGAGATCAGACTCAATATGCTGTTCAGCTCCACCGGAGGTTCGCCCTCTTTGGTGAGGATAAAGGTGTTTTCCGGGAAATTGTTGTTGATTGTACTCAGGATAACGCTTGCCGGACGGCAATGAATACCCGCCTTGTTATGGATTGTTACTCTTTTTTCTGTCATAAAATTACGCTTCAAGCTGTTAAAGTCAGTAATATAATATTATCTTACTTCAGAAATTTTCAATCTGAAACACGGAATTATAAATGAAAAGATTTTCCCGCAATACAATAATTTTTTCTGTTTTTCTGCTGTTGGCGCTGGTTTGGCGCTTAATCTATTTACGGCAGTTCAGCGCGTCCCCGTTGTTTGACGTCATTGTCGGCCCGGACGTTGAGGAGTACGATAAATGGGCCAGGGAAATACTTGCCTGGGGATTCAATTCAGGACGTCAGCACATTCACGCCCCGCTGTATCCCGCCCTGCTGGCGGTGCTTTACTATGTTTTTTCTTTCAAAATGTTACTGATCAGGTTGTTCCAGACTATCCTGATCCTGGCCGGATTCGTCCTGCTTGCCCGGACCGTCAAAAATTCCGTCGCCCCGAAACAGCCGGCGGTAATGTGGATATTTTTATTTCTGGCGGCGTTCTATCCCCCCCTGCTCTTCTATAGTTCCGAGTTGATAAGCGAAAGCCTGCTGCTGCCGCTGCTCTGCCTGACGCTTGTCCTGCTTTACCAAGCCGAAAACCAGTTGGGTTCCGGCAAGATAAAACATGGACTTATACTGGCCGGGGCCGCCGGAATATGTTCCGGGCTGGCGGCGCTCACTCACCCCACATGCCTTTTGTTCATCGCGCTGGAAACCGTCCTGCTCGCAGTTTCGGCATTGTTCCGGAAAAACACAAAATCCAGGTTCAAAGTACTGCCGCCGCTTTTATTCATAACGGCGGCTTTGCTGGTTATCGCGCCGGTATGCGTAAAAAACTCCCGCGAGTCCGGACAACTTGTGCTTATCCAGCAGAACAGCGGATTCAATCTTTACCTGGGCAACAATCCGAACGCCACCGGCACCTGCTATATACGTCCGGGCAAAGAATGGACGAACATTCACAAATGGGGTGACGCAGGCGGTATGCAGCGGGGAATTTCCAAAGACAAATTCTTTACGTATATGACCTTGAAATTTATCTGGAGCAATCCCGCGGAAGAGTTCAAGCTTTTAGTCAAAAAAGCTTTTTACGTCTGGAATTTCCGGGAACTTACCGCCGGGGCCGACGGGGCGCCGTTAATGTATTTTACCGGTATCGTGCGAAGCGGGAAATACCTCTTTATCCTGCTCGGATCATTGAGTATTTGTGGAATACTTCTGGTTTTGCCGCGGCTCGAAACTATTTTCAGGTACCGGCATTTCCTGCTGCTTATTCTGGCTTACTGGGCCGCGCAAACGATTACGGTTACGAGCGGGCGCTACCGGCTGGCCATGTATCCGGCTTTTTTTATTTTCACCGCCTTCGCCCTGAATTACCTGCTGGAGCATGGTAAAGAACGCAAAAACCTGTTAAAATTCGCCGTCGGAATTCTGGTCGGGATACTAGTGGTAAGTATTCCTTCCCCGCCTGTAAAGCTCCAAAAAGAACAGGCCGAAGCCGACTCCATTTATGGTGAAGCATACTTCAAACAGGGAAAATATAAAGAAGCGGCGAAACATCTGTACGCCTGTCTGAATTTCGACCCGGTAAATTACCGGGCTTACGATATGCTCGGCATCATACACGAGGCGGAATCGCCCGCCAAAGCCGCCCAGTATTACCGCCTGGCGATAAAAAGCACCCCGGATGAACCCGATGGTTATTTGAACCTGGCTATCCAGTACTCAAACCGGGGCGATTATAAACAGGCGGAAAATTATTTTGCCCAGGCTCTGCGCCATGGTGCGCAAAACGTTGCGGTATTGTATAATTACGGCTGCTTCCTGCAGAAAAAAGGAGATTTGGAGGCCGCCGCGAAATATCTGAAAAGATGTCTGCAAGAGGCTCCGTGGCACGATAAGGCAATGAATACGCTGGGTGTTGTCTGCATTCAAAGCAAAAAGCCGAAGGAGGCGCTGAAGTACCTCGCCGCGGCCCATAAACTGGCGCCGGGAAAAACCGGAGTGATGTTGAATCTCGCCGTCGCTCTCCGCTTGAACGGCAAGGGGCAGGAAGCGGTAAATATGCTCAAAAAGGCAATCGCGCTGGAACCTGATAACAAAGCCGCGAAATTCCTGCTCGAAAAATGGCGGACGCGCTCCGCGCAAAAGTGAGCCTGAGCATACCGAACACAGTAGTCGGGATTTTTTCGGGAAAAACATTTCAAAATCCCGTAACTTGTGCTATCTTAAAAGCTTTGCTGAATTTACTGTTAAGTTTTGGAGCTTTATATGAACGATATTGAAATGCCGAAAGCATACGAGCCGAAGGATATTGAAAATAAATGGTATCCCTTATGGGAGCAGCGCGGCTATTTTCACGGGAAACCGAACCCGGATAAACAGCCTTATTCAATCGTTATTCCGCCGCCGAACGTGACCGGGATACTCCATCTCGGCCATATCCTCAATAATACGTTGCAGGATATCCTGATCAGGTGGCGCAAAATGCAGGGTTGCGAAGTCAGCTGGTTCCCAGGAACCGACCACGCCGGAATCGCCACTGAAAGCAAAGTGGAAAGAACGCTGCGTGAAAAAGGCAAACCCGGCAGGGACGAACTCGGCAGAGAGGAATTCATCAAAAAAGTATGGGAATGGCGCGAAGAATATGGCGGAACAATCATCAAACAGCTCCGTAAACTCGGCACCGCCTGTGACTGGGAACGCGAACGCTTCACTATGGATGAAGGCTTAAGCTATGCGGTGCGCAAAGTATTTGTCGACCTTTATAACAAAGGCTATATCTATCGCGGCCAGCGAATGATCAACTGGTGTCCGGTAGCAAAAACCGCGCTTTCGGATGAAGAAGTCATTTATAAGGAAGTCGACGGCAAGTTTTATCATTATAATTATCCCCTTTCCGACGGCTCCGGCATGCTGCAAATCGCGACTACCCGCCCCGAAACCATGTTCGGCGACACCGCCGTAGCCGTACATCCCGATGATGAACGCTACAAACATTTGATCGGCAAAACTGTCGATCTGCCTTTGACCGACCGGAAAATCCCGGTTATCGGCGACGAACACGCCGACCCCGAAAAAGGAACCGGATGCGTCAAAATAACTCCCGGACATGACCCGAATGACTTCATGGTCGGGCTACGCCATAATCTCGATGTTGTTTCCATTATGAACGATGACGCTTCGCTGAACGCCAAATGCGGACCGGAATTCGAGGGACTTGACCGTTTTGAGGCACGCAAAAAGTGCGTCAGAATGCTTAAGGAACAGGGACTGATGGTAGAAATCGAGGACATCAAACACGCCGTCGGTTATTCCGAACGCGGCGACGTGCCGATTGAGACCCTTGTCAGCGCCCAGTGGTTCTGCAACATGAAAGAACTCGCCAAACCGGCGATTGAAGCGGTAAAAAGCGGAAAAATCAAATTTTATCCCGACCGCTGGAGCAAAACCTACGACCATTGGATGGAAAACATTCAGGACTGGTGCATCAGCCGCCAGATCTGGTGGGGACACCGTATCCCGGCATGGTACAATAACGATACGGATGAAATTTACGTTGGAATGGAAGCTCCGGCGGAAGGTTCATGGAGACAGGAGGAAGATGTCCTGGATACCTGGTTCAGCTCATGGCTGTGGCCGTTTTCAGTTATGGGCTGGCCGGAAAAAACCGATACGCTGGAATATTTTTACCCAACCACCGACCTCGTTACCGGACCGGACATAATCTTTTTCTGGGTTGCCAGAATGATCATGGCCGGCTGCGAATTCATGGGCGACATTCCGTTCAAGAATGTTTATTTTACCAGTATTATCCGCGATGAAAAAGGCCGCAAACTCAGCAAATCGCTGGGTAATTCGCCCGACCCGCTGGATGTTATCGATATTTACGGCGCCGACGCGCTGCGTTTCTCGATTATTTATATTGCCCCAGTCGGCATGGATATCAGGTACAGCAATGAAAAATGCGAACTCGGCCGCAATTTCGCCAATAAATTATGGAACGCCTGTCGCTTCCGCCTCATGCAGGGACCGGTAACTGCCGGCTTCCGCGATTTATCCGGGCTCGACCACGACCTGCTGACGCCGGACGAAAAATGGATTATCTCATGGACCAACGAAGCCATCATAATGACGGACAAGGCGCTGGAAGACTTCCGTTTCCACTATGCGGCGCATTCGATCTACGAGGTAGTCTGGAGTACTTTCTGTGACTGGTTCATCGAAGCCTCAAAAGTACGTCTCCAGGGCAGCGAAGAAGAAAAACAGCAGGTCTTGCAGGTACTCGATTTCGTCCTGTTCAAGATATTGCGCCTCCTGCATCCTTTCATGCCGTTCATTACCGAGGAACTGGCGCACCAGATGGGCTTTTTGAACGAAGAACAGACGATTATGCACGAACGCTATCCGCGTCCGTTGACCGATTTGGCAATTCCGTCCATCATGGAAAAAGACCATGATCTGCTTGACCTGGTTGAAGCCAAATTCCAACTGGTTCGCGCCGGGCGAGCCCTGCGCGCCAATTACGGCATTCCGGATGGCAAAAAGATAGATTATTTTGTCAAAGCCGTTGATGAAGTCAATGCCGATTTCCTGAAAAACGAAACAGATTCGCTAAAAATTCTGCTTAGAGCCGGAAATATTGAAATTTCGCTCGAAGACTATGATGTCGCCGGGCGCGGAGCCGCCCCTTCGCAGATTGCCAACGCAGGGACCATTTACCTGCCGCTTAAAGGCCAGATCGATATTGATGAAGAACTCGCCAAACTCAACAAGCAGAAGAAAGAGCTCGAAGGCTGGATAAAAGGCTCGGTTGCGAAGCTTTCCAATGAAAAGTTCCTGAACAATGCTCCTGAAGAAGTAGTCAGCGCCGCCAAGGGACATCTTGAGGACTTGAAACAGAAACTTGAGCGGGTCGAATCCCTGATCAGCGATTTGATATAATTACGAATTACGAATTACGAATTAATAAAAATTACCGCATTAATATTACAACTGAAGAGCGAAACTCTGTCGAGCCGTAAATGGAGAGAGTCTCGGCTCGTGAGGACATTCGCCCTTCAATTCACAACTCCTAAACCTTTCTTGTGCCGTCCTTGAAATTAAGAGTGTGCATACTATATTATGAAATTGTTGAGAGTTGATCTTAAAATTTGTACGGGTTTTTATGAAAAAATCATTGGCGCATCTTCCGCTTTATAAAAAACAGGAGCTCAAAAGGCTCAAGTCGATTATTCTCGAAAAAGCCCCGGCCACGCAGTTTATTATTTTATTCGGCAGCCATGCGCGCGGTGATTGGATCGATGACGAATATACCGAGGGCCACATTACCTATTCCTACAAAAGCGATTTTGATATTCTGGTCATAACCGACGATAAAAAAACTTCCCAAAACGAAAGTCTCTGGTTCCAGGTCGAAAGTGAATATTACGGGGCTTTTTACAGTCGGCGTACCCCGGTGGATGATATTATCAGCCACCACATACAGGAAATAAATATAAAACTCCGGGAAGGACATTATTTTTTCTCTGACATCAAAAAAGAGGGGATTCTGCTTTACGACTCGGGCAATTACAAACTGGAAAGACGACGCAGAATCGATCCCGTAAGAAGGCTGGAAATCGCCGTCGAGGATTTTGAACAATGGTTTGAAAGCGCAAATGAATTTTTTGATGACTATACCCATAATTTAAAATTAAAAAGGTATAATAAAGCCGCATTTGAACTTCATCAGGCAACGGAACGTTTTTACACAGCATACGCACTTGTAACTTCCGAGTATAAACCCAAAACCCATAATATAAACAAGCTCGGTAAAATCGCGGCGCGTTATTGTCCCGAATATAAAAAAATTTTTCCCCGGCAGACGGACGAAGAAAAACGTCTTTTCAAGCTCCTGAAAGACGCCTATATAGACGCCCGTTACAAAAAAAACTACAAAATCACAAAAGACGAGCTGACATATCTATCCAAGCGTGTTGAAAAACTCCGCGACCTTGTAGAAAAAACCTGCAAGGCAAAAATCGAGAGTTTAAAGAAATAAAGGTAATTAGTACACAATCCCAAACGCAAGTTGTTATGCTGGATAACACATAGCATAATTCTAAATTGATTTATTAAATTAACTTGATCAACGACTCCGACATACCATCAAAAGTCCGAAAAATCTGAAAACAGGTAACAGGATAAAAAGTGGTTTTAAGTAGCGCCGCGTCTCGATGAGACCGGCGACATGCAGCCCCAACAGGCCATATGATGTTGCTCTTTGCCGCTTTCATCGAAAGCTGGCCTACTGAAAATTCCCGGCGCAGCCAGTTAAGTTCATAAATATATATCCTATTTGAACGTCATCAAACCCCGGGGAACGAGTCGGAATGGGATATGCTATTTACGGTGTTGCAGTGGGCTACGGCAGATAATCCCTTTTCGGGATTATGCCGGTCTGAAGACCGGCGCTCCCGGCTTTTTTATCTTGTTCATCCTGTTATCCTGTCAATTTTTCTTCAATTCGTAATCCGTAATTCGTAATTATTTCAGCTTTTCAAGTTGAAATATCCGGATTATCGATGTACCTTGCCGAATGTAATTATTGTCGTTTAATTCATTAATATAAAGGATTTTTCTAATGAGCAAAATCAATGCCCCGCATGTATTTACCTCCGAATCAGTGTCGGAA
Organism: Victivallaceae bacterium; assembly: GCA_041668685.1. Taxonomy (GTDB): domain Bacteria; phylum Verrucomicrobiota; class Lentisphaeria; order Victivallales; family Victivallaceae; genus JAHOYW01. The sequence continues at coordinate 10,432 of JBAYCO010000092.1, forward strand.
GGCCA
>JBAYCO010000093.1:0-10427 GCA_041668685.1 Victivallaceae bacterium
AGACTGCCTGAAGAATTATCAAAAAAAATCCTTAAGGGAATGCTGACAAGTCCGCTTGTCGAGGAAAGAATTAAAAAATTATTGCGTAAAGAAGAGTAAACTGATTAAAATCTTAAAGATTGTTCTTTGAGTTCTTCAATTTTTTCTTTGCAACGTTTTTCGGTTATTTTCAGCAGTAATTTCACTCGTTCCGCGAAATATTCCAAGTCGTTCTTCGAGATTTTGAAATCCTTGTCATAACGGGCTCCAATATAGGCGTATTCGAACAAATCAAAGCGCTCCTTGTCAGCATCGGTTTCACAGGGAAAAATAACCTCCAAGTCAGGAAGGACTTCGCGAATCCGCCGGTCCGCGGCGCCCAAAAAATGTCCGGGCGGAATGTAATTAGTAAAAACCAATTCAATAGCTTTGTAAGCAGATTCTGCCGTTTGGTGAAGATCGAAAGCAGCTATCTCATATCTTTTACTTTCAAAAAAATTATTGAAACCAAACATAAAATCGTTCGCTCTTTTAATCCAATGCTCGAAATGTTCTTTGGCGATTTCGATTTGCTGTTCGGGCGTAAGTTCTTTTCCGATGTTCAACTGGTATCTGCCGGAATCATAGAGCAAGCAGCCTTCCTTGACAATATCACCGTAAAAGAAATGCCTTTCCTTGAGCCGTTTTTTAACGAACTTGACGTCATGCACGATAAGCCGGAAAGGCATAAGTGTGCTGAGACCGTTGCAGTGTTCGGATATGCTGCGCCAGAGACTGTAGTGAATAGCGGTCGCATTAAGGCGGCAGACCACCAGAATGTCATAATCGGAAACAGCTCCGGATTTGCGGTCGGGAGCCAAGTCCTCCTCATCCTTGTAATTGCCGCGCGCATGGGAACCAAAGAGAATGATCATTTCAACGTCGTCGCACATTTCGCGAATAACGGAAACAGCTCTTTCCAGTTCTTCTCTTTTATGTTTCGGCAAATGTGAAAGTGAATTTTTCATTGCTTATAAAATTAGTCTTGATTTGCCCGCTTTCAAAGGTGGAATAACAAGATTTTCATGTTTTATGCTATGAGACTGTCATAAGCTATTCCCAAGCCGGAGTGCAGTTTGCGGATCATATTTAAACTGAGACTTCTTTTTTTATTCATGATATCGTAGAATCTGCCAGTCGAACCAAAATACTCTTTCATGTCAATAGGACGCAAACCCTGCTGTTCCATCCTGAATTTTATAACATTAACCGGGTCTACCTCAACGATTTTAAAATTTTCCCTGTTATATTCTTCAACAGTATTTCCATTAAGTATACTGGCGGACGGATAAACTTTTTTAATATCACTGAACGATTGCCAGTTGGAGTTACTGACATCATTAATCCATTCATCTATTTGCCGACGGCAATTACTGTGGTTTCTCTTGAATTTATCTAATGCTTTTAAACCTACTACATTATACAGCTTAAACATTTGCATTTAATGTAGCACAACCGTCCCGGTTGTGTACTCAAGCGCTTAAGCTACATTTGCATAATCCGAAACCTCAAAACAATATACTACTTATTTTCATAGCCGTCCCCAATTTTTCGTTCTTCGCGAAATTACACTTACGGTTTTATGAGCGCGTCGTAGGCCTCTTTGTATTTGGGATGGTTCGGAAAAAGTTCATTGGCTTTGATAAGATGCTTTATGGCTTCTTCCCGGCGCCCCTGGAGATTCAACAGATAAAACAGCCGGAAATGGTATGCGCCGCCTTTCGGCGCCAGCTTCAGGGCTTTTTCATAACATGACTCCGCAGGCCTGAAACGACTCGTCGACATATAAAATTCTCCGGCCTTGCTGTACGGAAAAGGAGAATAAGGACGCGCCTTAGTTACGGCTTCGAGCTTTTCATTTACCTCATAAACGCTGATATTGACTATTTCCTCTCTGCTTTTCCCTTGAAGTTTACAGATATCCTCAAGTTGAGAGAACAAATATTCAGAGCTAAGCAGATGCCGGCCTCCTACTGTGGCTGTCGCCGCAATAAGCAGTGCTGTCAGGCAGGCAATTATTCGGGGAACCATTTTTGCCTTGTCTTTGCCGCCGGCTTCTTCTTCCTGCCCCGGCATGACCATCAACAGGGAAATCAATATGGCCGTCCCCATCAGGGCAGGCACCTGCAAATCAATATCCATCATCGCGTGAAAGAAAAAAGCTGTAAAACCGAAAATGAGCGCCACGTCTTCTTCCATATAAAAATGTTCGGCTATCAGTTTCCTTACTTTTTTTATTCCCTGAATGAACGGGTAGAAGATTGCACCGACAGAAACCAGCAGCGCCAATATCCCGCCCTGTCCCATTGCTGTAAATAAATTATGCGGCGAATGAGGCGCTTCCCGTGCATAAAAAGCTTTTAATTTCATATAATCGTAAAAAAAATCACCCCAGCCGACTCCACAAAAAGGATGTTTTAACAACAGTTTCATGGAAACAATAAAATAATCAACCCTGACCTGCATTGATTGAAAGCCGCGCCCGAATTTATAAATATAAAACGCACCGCCGATAACAATCAGTGGAGCCAGAATGATAATAGTCCAGCGAAGCCATTTCTTTACCGGGAAAAGCAAAATAAATACCCCGGCAGTCAGGATCAAGGCCAAAAAAGCGCTGCGAGCCCTGGTGGCCGCCAGAACGAAAATTAAAGCGGCCGCAACAATGGGAACAAAGATCAGGCGGGCAATTTTGGGCGGTTCGACTTTAGCGCAAAGTTTCCATAAAGTAACCAGGCACAAAGGCATGGTCAGGATCAGGTATCCGGCAAGCGAATTGCAACTGGTAAAAGGCGTATTTAAACGGCGATCGAGAACCTTTGCCTTTATCACTCCGTTTATCTCCAAACCGGGAATTTTTTTCTGTTTGGCAAGATATTCGCGCATTTCATCAAAACCGGAAAAATACTGTTCAAACCCCAGATAAACCGTTATCGCGAGACTGGCAAGAATTGTTGCCGTAAACATCGTTTTGGCGCGGGAAACGTTTTTAAGGAATAAATAAACAGTAAGCGCATAAGCGGCAAGTCCGAACAGATGGGTTATCTCCATAATTACGAAATCCCATACGCTCGCGTTGATAATACCCAAAAGCGCGGAAAAAGCCATGAGCGTCCACAAAGAGGCGCATACTAAAAGTTTATCTTTCCTGAAACAGAAAGCGCGAAAAGGAAATGCCGCCAGGCTAAGCAAAAGTAAGACTCCAGAGGCAATCGGGAAAATGAATGGCGACCAGGTAATGAAAAAATAAGCTCCAGCTTCCTTCGGGAAAAAGCTTGCGGTTTCCGGAATGCCGATAATACCGCCGAGTTTCAACGGCATCAGGAAAGTAAACAGCAGAATTAGAGCGATAACGAATTTGCGGAAATACATAAATAATTTATTTTCCGGCATGAGTCAGCCTCCCGGTATCTGCGTTTTTAGTTCAGGAATAAGTTTTTCAACATCGCCGGCCCCTAATACCGCGATCAGCAGTTTTGGCGGCCGGTCCTTTAAAATTATAGCAGGCATTTCCGTCCAGTTCAAGTCAAGATCAACAGCTTGAGCTCCGGTTCTTTCCGCCAGCATCCGGGAATTGACCTGGCTTTTTTCCGTCCAGGCGGCAAATACCGGGACAGTGAAAACCGAGTCGGCGCGACCAAGCTCATGAGCAAAAGCATCGAGATATTTTTCCAGCCTGGCATAGCGGTGCGGCTGGAAAACCACCCGCAGGTGGTGTTTAGGGTAATTCTGCCGGAGCAGTTCTATGGAACGGGCGACTTCGGTCGGATGATGAGCATAATCCTCAATCAGAGTCAAGTTCGGCGATTCAAAATGTACGGTCATGCGCCGGGCGACTCCGGGAAACTTGTTAACAGCCCGAACTGCCGCGGTTCGGACAATACCAAGTTTTTCCGCCGCGAAACAGGCGAATACGGCATCGGTTTTCATAAAACCGTTGAATTTTATTTCTCTATATTCAGCAAAACTGCCGTTACTGAACGGGCAAGCTCCGGGGTGGTTTCGGAAAAGTTCGAAGGATCTATCGTCCGGATAGTAGATCAGGTTTTCGGACTGTCGCGCGAACCGGGCGAAATTCGCCATCAGGGCTTCGGTTCCGCCGACACTCCAACTGTGATCATCCTCAACGTTGCTGACTACCCCGATAAACGGAAAAAACAGGGCATTGGTGCCGTCGCTTTCGTCCGCTTCGCTGATAAAAATATCGCTGTCGGCCGTCCCGTATGCCGGGAAAGAGTTAACTTTACCGCCAATAAGATACGTACAGGGAATTGCGCATTCCCGCATGATCCAGACCAGCATGGCGGTAATGGTGGTCTTGCCATGGGAACCGCATACCGCGACCGCACGCGGATACAGGGAAGCCAGCTTCGCCAGAAATTCGCCGCGCCGCATACAGGGAATATTGAGTTCAGCGGCTTTGAGCAGTTCGGGATTATCTCCGGCGGCAGCGGAGGAATAAACCAAAAGTTGGGTTTCCGGCGGTAAATTGGCGGCGGCATGGCCTTCGAATATCTGTCCGCCTGCCCGCCGCAGTTGTTCGGTTTGTTTATTGCTTACGAGGTCGGAACCGCTTATTTTACAGCCTTTTTGCAGCATTATCCCGGCAAGCGGTGCAGTGCCGGCGCCGCCGATACCGATGAAATGAATATGTTTCAATTCAGCAAAAGTTTCTTTGCCGGTATTCATTTTACTGTTGGGTTTGAAACTGGGTTTCGTATAATTTTTTGTAGATTCCGCCTGCCGCCAGTAATTCTTCATGGGTGCCCCTTTCGGTAATTTTTCCGCCCGCGAGAACAATGATCATATCGGCATGCCGAATCGTGCTCAGGCGGTGGGCAATAGCAAAGACCGTCCGGTTTTCCATCGCGTGGTTCAAGGCTTCCTGAACCAGCCTTTCAGTAACCGTATCAAGGGCGCTGGTGGCTTCATCGAGAATCAGGATCGGAGGATTCTTGAGTATCGCCCGGGCAATGGCAACGCGCTGTTTTTCGCCGCCGGAGAGTTTTGAACCTTTTTCGCCGACTTCCGTTTCGTAAGCGTCCGTATGGCGTCCGTCAACTATGAATTTATGCGCATTGGCTTTTTTAGCGGCCGCCTCGATTTCTTCCTGGGTAGCGTCGGGGTTGCCGTAGGCAATATTTTCGGCGATGGTTTCATTGAAAAGTATGGGATCCTGGGTAACTATCCCGATATTTTTGCGCAGAGAAGCTATTGACAAGTCGCGAACATCAATGTCGTCAATAGTGACCGATCCTGAATTCACGTCGTAAAAACGCGCGATCAAATTAGCGATAGTGGTTTTACCCGAACCGGTCTCGCCGACAACAGCAACCAGAGAGCCTTTGGGAATTTTGAAGCTTATGCCGTTAAGGATATTGTGATCTTCATAGGAAAAAACCACTTTGTCAAAGGATATTCCCTTTTTAAAGTCCTTGAGAACGACCGGATTCGCTTTCTCCTTTATTCCGGTATCGGTGTCGATCAGGTCGAAATAACGGTCCGCCGCCGCCATGCTCCGTTGCAGATAAGTAGTGACTTTCGCCAAACTTTTAATCGGGCGGTAAGCCATGAAGGCGGGAGCCAGCAGGGCGACAAGAACGGTAAAGTTGACGTCCCGGCTGTAAGAATAAACCAGAAATACCAGAGTTGACGCGACGGCGACAACTTCCATCAGGGGACTCATCAGGAGCTGGAATTTGAGAGCGTGGATAACGGTACGGAAATACTTGCGGTTGATCTTCCGGAAACGCTGTCTTTCAATGTCCTCGGTATTGTACGCTTTTACGATCATGATGCCGGTAAATACCTCATGCATCCGGGAAATCACTTCCGCAATCGCGGCAAGCGCCGATTTGTAAATGTGCCTGATTTTGCGACCGAGCACCGCGACCGGAATAACGATCAGGGGAGTACCGATCAGAAGAATCAAAATCAATATGAAATTACCGCTTTGCATGCTTAAAACGAAAATCGCCGCCACACATGCGAGGATTTCTATCGGGCAGCGGGTGGCGTCAGCGATAACGTTGGCAACGGAACTTTCTATCGTGGACGTATCGTTGGTGCAACGGCTTATCAAATGTCCGACGTCCATTTTCCCGTAATACTTGAGCGACTGGCCAAGCAGTTTATCGAAAGCCTCGTTACGCAAATCGGCGATGACTTTAGCGCCCACCCAGCGGGTATAATAACGGTTTATGTAAGTAGCAAGGTTTTTTATCGTCCAACCGATAACGAAAGCGACGACGTAAACGGCAAAAAACTGCCAGGTCATGCGGCCGGAAGCCGTACTGACGGGAAAAACAATCTCCGTCGGCCAGGTAATAATGACGTTGCTTTTTCCTTCAACCCTTACCGGCAGGCCGAGCTTGGCGGAATATTTTTTCAGTTTTTCCAGAGAAGAAGTCAATTTAGGGTCGGGATCGGAAGGATTCAATATTTTCTCGATCTCATTGAGTTTTTCCTCGCGGGAAAGCCGTTTAACCTCAGGCTTTTCAATTTCATCAACGATTTCCACGGTTTTGCGGCTGATATTCACTTTCCGGCTGCCGCTGCTGGTCGAGTGCTCAACGGCGTTAAGCAATTCCGGAACGATCATCAAACTGCCGAACAGGGAACCGCCTACCAGGAAACCGGCAAGAATTCCCACAGTGAGCCTTAACCAGTAAGGCCTGGTATAGCGAAGCAGCCTGAAATAACTTTGAGAATTAAAGGTTTTTTCGTTTTCCCGTCTTTTCCCCATCAATCACCCGCAAAGAATTTTTTCAATTGTTTCAACAACGAATTTACGTTCCTCGGAAGTCGATTCCGGGAATATCGGCAAAGCGAGAATTTCCCTGGACGTTTTTTCGCTTACCGGCATGTCGCCTTCTTTATATCCGAGAGACTTGAAGCATTCCTGCAAGTGCAGGGGCAAAGGGTAATAAACCGCGCAACCGACTCCGGCTTCACGCAGTTTGTCACATAGTTCATTGCGTCTTCCATCCGCAACAAGAATGCTGAACTGGTTATAGATATGCCTGCTGACATAATCCGCTACTACGGGCAGCCTTACTTTGTCGCCGAGTTTTGATGCGGCGAAAAACCGGCGGTATTCCGCGGCGTTGCTTTCCCGCGCCGAACTCCAGGAATCGAGTTCTCGCAGTTTAATGGAAAGTACTGCCGCCTGCAAGGCGTCAAGACGGAAATTGCCGCCCACATACTTGTGTATGTAAGTCGAACCCTGTCCATGGTTGCGGAAAATACGCAGCAACTCGATTTTTTCCTCGTCACTGGTAGTTACAATGCCGCCGTCCCCGAAACAGCCCAGGTTTTTGCTCGGAAAGAAAGAAAAACAGCCGTAATTTCCCATGCTTCCGGCGCGTCTGCCTTTGTATTCGGCGCCGATAGCCTGGCAGGCGTCTTCGATAACGATGAGATTATGTTTGGCGGCAATAGCGTTTACGGCGTCCATATCGCAGCATTGCCCAAAGAGGTGAACCGGAATTATCGCTTTGGTTTTCGGAGTTATTTTAGCTTCGATTTTAGCAGGATCGATATTAAAGGTACCCGGCTCGATGTCCGCAAATACCGGAGTGGCGCCGACCCGGCAGATAGCGCCGACAGTGGCGAAAAAGGTAAACGGGGAAGTAATGACTTCATCGCCGGCGCCGATGTCTTCAACCATCAGTGAAATTATCAGGGCGTCCGAACCCGAAGTTACACCGCAGGCGAATTGAGTGCCGCAGTATTCCGAAATTTCCTTTTCCAGTTTCTGTACTTTTTCGCCAAGAATAAAATGCTGAGAATCGCAAATATTGCTTATTTCCTGTAAAATTTCCTTTTTCAGGCCGCGGTATTGTTCTTTTAAATCAAGTAATGGTACCTGCATAAGAGTACTCCCGTATTTTTTTGGGGTAATAAATAAAAATCAAACTCCTTAAGATAGACCCTCTTAACGTTTATGTCATGTTAAATAGATATTTTTTTATAAAATTTCTTGATTAAATCTCCGGAATTATACAAAAAAAGCCGGGTTATGCTATATTTGGTTAAAACAAAAATTTTAAAATTAATGAAAAATCACTGTTAAGCAGGAGCCGTAAACATGAAAAAACTGTTTTCCGGAATTGTCATTCTTCTTACCGGAGGAGTCCTTATTGCGGCAGCATCGAAAGGACCGGACAAAACCGCCGCGTTGGACTATTCGAATGATTTTAACTGGGTTGTCAAACCGGCAAAAATTGATAAAAAGGCAGACGTATTTTATGTCCATCCGACAATTTATATCGGCAAGTCGCCAAACAATATGGATGTTTCCAATGTTGAACTGCGGGCCTTTGCCAAAGGACTCAGCATAGCCCAGGCCGGCGTATATTCCGGAAACGCCAATCTTTTCGCACCTTTCTACCGCCAGCAGTCGGCGGCGGTTCAGGACGACTTCACCGCCAGGGGCGGCGTCAATATGTTTATCGACCCGTCTTTCCAACTTGGAGCGCGGGATGTTGAAGCCGCTTTCGATTATTACCTGAAGCATTTTAACAACGGTCGCCCGTTTATACTGGCCGGACACAGCCAGGGAACCATGACTTTGATCAACCTGATGCGGAAAAGATTTAACGATCCCAAGCTCCGGAAACTTCTGGTTGCCGCTTATCTGATCGGTTATTCCGTCACAAAAGACGATTTCAAAAAATATCCCTGGATGAAAAGGGCGCAGGGCGCGGAAGATACCGGCGTAGTAATCACGTATAACACGGAAGGGCCGGGCTCCACCGGTTCGCCGGTTTATCTGGAAGGCGCGGTCGCCATTAATCCGTTAAACTGGAAAAATGATTCCACTCCCGCCGGACGCCGGGAACATCTCGGCGCACTTTTCTTCAATGACGCCAAAGGCAGACTTATTGAGGAAGTGGACAATTTTTCCGGCGCGTATGTCGATACCCAAAAAGGCGTTCTGGTTATAACCGATATGAAAAAGCCGGCTTCGCCCCAAATAGACCTTGTTCATCTCGGACGTTATCCGGCTGGAGTTTATCATCGTTATGATTACGCCTTCTGGTTCAACAATCTGAAAGAAAACGTGAAAAAGCGCATAAACGCGTATTTCAAAAAACATGCTGAATAGAATATTTTTTAAGTAGTCACGAGTGCGGCCTCGCACCGTGACCGCACTCGGCGCTACTGGATAAGATACCTTAACGGAGGCTTCCTTTGAAGCTGAATATGGAAATAGAAAAACTAAGTTTCGGCGGCGCCGGACTGGGGCGGATTGACGGAAAAATCTGCTTTGTGCCGAGAGTTTTGCCGGGTGAAACCGTTGAAGTTGAAGTAAAAAAGGAAAAAGCCGATTATTGCACCGCAAAACTGCTCAAAGTCCTGAAACCGTCTTCGTCGCGAATTGAAGAACAGTGTCCTTACGGCAAATTCTGCCCCGGCTGCGCCTTTCAACATGCTGATTACCGCTGGGAAAACGAGACCAAAGACCGCCAAATGCGGGATTTTCTGGAGCGCAGCCTTCCGTTGGACAGTTGTGAATTCGGTTCCTGGCAGGCTCCGGGAAAAGCGTTCGGGTACCGCAACAAACTGGTTTTACATGTAAAAAAAGACGGTCCCGAAACGTTTCTGGGCTACATGTATGAGGACAGACAGAAAGTCCTGGATGTGGAACAATGTCCTCTGGCATGTGATGAAATAAATACGAAACTCGCGGAGTTGCGGAGTGACAAAGGCTTTTTCCATACTTTGCATAACGGGCAGACTTTTACTTTGCGGTATACCGCGAACGACGGGGTTGTTTGCTGGCGCAACGCTCCCGCTTCCGGTTTGAGCTGGCTGAAAGAGGATATGCCTTTCGGCAAATTTTCCGTCCCCGCCGGAAGCTTTCACCAGGTAAACGCCTTCGGAGCCGCCGCGTTGATCGAAAATGTTACGGTAGTCCTGCGTCGGGAAAATCCCGAAGCCGTAGTTGATCTGTATTGCGGTTCCGGTTTGTTCGGAGTAACCGCGGCGCTGGCGGGAATAAAAAAGATTTTTGCAATTGAGATTGACGCCCAGGCTGTTGAATCGGCGCGCTACAACCTGCGGCTGCCCGGCGCGGGGAATTCCGAAGTCATTGCTTCCGACGCCGGCAGAGCGTTAAAAAAACTGGCCGGAAAGCTGCCCGGCTCAAGCGTCCTCATCGTCGATCCGCCAAGGGGCGGCCTGAATAAAAGTACTGTAAAAAGCATCGTCGAAAGCGGCGTCAGGCATTTGATATATATTTCTTGCAGTCCTGATACCTTGGGGCGGGACTTAAATATGTTCCATAATAACGGTTTTGACTTGAAATTTGCGCGGATGATAAATATGTTTCCTCGCACCAGTCATTTTGAGACATTTACCTTTTTAACGAGAAAATAATGAAAAACGATATGCTGCGCGGACAC
>JBAYCO010000094.1:0-10417 GCA_041668685.1 Victivallaceae bacterium
GCAAAGTTGCTGAAAAACGGAAGCCGGTTCTGCGTTTCCCATATTTCACCGCATTTTACCCCGATACATGAAGATATTGCCCCGGTTATGGCGGAAAAGGGGATTACAATTGCCTATGACGGACTGAAACTGAATCTGTAAACAGCTTTGAAAATTCCGAAAACCGCCTATATTATACTGTTTTAGATTGAATCTTTCCAAGTAGCGCCGCGTCTCGATGAGACCGGCGAATTGAAACGTTAAGAGGCCATGCAATGTCGCTTATTGCCGCTTTCATCGAAAGCCGGCCTACTTGGTGTTAAATTTCAGAGTAGCGCCGCGTCTCGATGAGACCGGCGAATTGAAACGTTAAGAGGCCATGCAATGTCGCTTATTGCCGCTTTCATCGAAAGCCGGCCTACTTGGTGTTAGATTTAATAAAGTATAACGTATAATATCATGGGGATAAAAAATGCTGAAATCCGGGCTGGTATCGATTTCTTTCAGGAAATACGGCGTTGGGGAAATTCTGAATATGTGCGAAAAGGCGCGGCTCGACTGTATCGAGTGGGGCGGGGATAAACATGTCGTGCACGGGGACACCGCGCTGGCCGAAAAAGTTGCCCGGATGAGCGCCGACGCGGGAATCGAGATAGCTTCCTACGGTTCATATTACAAAGCGGGGTTCAGTGAAAATTCTCCTGATAATCCTCTCGCTTTCGGGGCAGCGCTTGATTCGGCCCTGGCGCTTGGCGCAAAAACCGTTCGGGTCTGGGCCGGTTCCGGAATTAACTCTTCCGAAATAAATCCGGTTCAACGCCGGGAAATCGTGGATGATCTGTTGCGGATCGGCGAAATGGCGGCCGGATTCGATATAAAAGTCAGTATGGAATTTCACGGCGGCACCCTGACCGACTGTAACGAGTCGGCGGTGAGGCTCAGGCATGAACTTTCTGATGCTTTAAATGTCGATTTTTACTGGCAGCCGAAATTAGAATACAGTGACGCTGAATGCCTTGAAGGGATCGGGGCTTTAATGCCGGAAATTAACCATATTCACGTATTTCAGTGGGTTTTGGGAGCTGACGGCCGGTTCGTGAGAAAGTTGCTGGAGACCGGCAGGGAACGCTGGCTTAAATTCCTGCGGGAGATTAATGCCGATGGAAGGAAACACGCTGCCATGCTGGAATTTTTCGCCGATGACAGTGAAGATAATTTTTATAAAGATGCGGCAACCCTGAAGCAAATCATCGATGAGCTTTAGTTCAGACCTGTAAACGGTTTGGCCTTTCAATAGTCTGGTTAAGTTTTTTCCCTGTCGAACCGGAAAGGGAAAGAGTAAGCTTGGGCATTTTTATTCCTCCCAATGTCGGGATTTCCCGGGGCGGTTCAGGAACCGGTACGTCCTTACCGCATTTTCGGCATTCTATTTTTTCGCCCGCAAAACTTTCTTCCGCTTTATAGCGTTGTCCGCAATGGTCGCAACTGAATCTGATCAACATTTCATCCATTTTAAAGAACCTTTAATGAAAGTAAAATACTTATCAAAGCATATAAAATACCACATTTCCGGCAATTGTCAATTGGTTTTTAAGTCCTAACCCGATTATTCACAGGGGATTTGTTAAACAGGAGGAGGGGCGCTGATAAAATATGATGCGAAGCATCTTTGGAGCGCGCAAGTCCTCTTGCGCTTTGTAGTTTGCGCTTGCAACTGATTCCGTTCTCAAAATTTAAAAGAGGCAGAGGGCCGCCGCAGTCCAAAGAGCCTGATGGCTCGGAAAAGACATCAAGCGTCGGTTGCCCCATGGCACAGTTGGAGACAGCCGTGGCTTCGGGAAACGCAGGTAAAAGATAAATGATGTAGCCGCCCCTGTCCCCAGGGGCGTAAGCGACATTAGAGGTTTGACTTAACACTACTAAAAAGTTCAAACGCGAAAAGTGTTCTTCAGCCGTTATTTTTAGGCTTCGGCCATTCGTTCCAGAATTTTTTTCGGCCTGATTCGCTGACCAGTTTGCTTATGTCCCGGCGCGTTGCCCCTTTTGACAGCATTTTTTCAACGTTTTTGCAGGCGGCGATAAACGAATATACTTTTTCAGCGGCTTCCGGGCCGCACATGCTGTTGGCAATATAGGTGAAAACTCCGGAAGCGCCGTCGGCGACCGCCTGGTAAACAAAATCCGCCGTATCCTGCGGCGTTAGATTTGGAACACAAAACCCAAGCAGTCGCCAGTAAAACGGAACGCGGTTTTTTTCACTGATGATTTTGGGATTGATCTTGGCGGAAACGGAAGGATCATAACTTGCCAGTTGCAGTTTTTCCAGAAAAGGCAGATGTTCCGGGGACAGGTCTTCGATATGTGCCGAGCGTCTGCCGGTTGTGAGTCCGCGGTAATATTGTTCCAGATAAGGCAGGACAAACTCCGGCCACAGATCCGGGCCGAGCATGGCGGCACAGTCATCCGCCAGGCCGTTGCCGTCGGGACTGATTTCAGGAATTCCGGCAAGTTTTCTGAGAAAATGATTGAATTCTATTATGCTTTCGGTGATAAGTTTGAGAAATTCTTTTGTCAGTTCGGGCTCGTCGTAAAAATCATAAAAGAATCCGTCCCTTCTGAGTGTGTAAGCGGTAGTTAGAGGGCCTTCGGCTTTAAATACAAGGTTAACTTTTTCATCAGGAAAAGCTTCCCGGAGTTTTTGCTGGTATTCAAGGTAAAAAGGCAGCATCCCCGCCTTGGCGAATTCAACCGGTCTTTTCAAGATTTCGATTCCTCCCTCAAGCGTATCGCACAAAGTACTGTGGTTTACTTCGCCCTCATCGGGAAAAAGCAGTTCTGCGCCGAGCGTATTGATATGTCCGTAACTTATCGGCGGAGTCATGGGGGAAACCATATTGACGTCGCTTCCGTATATTTTCCGCAGTGCAGTGCGTCCTTCCCTGAAAAGTTTAATTCCCGCCGAAGGATTCAGAAAAAACTCTTTTTCCGGTATTCCGGTGATATCCAGCAATGCGCTGATTCCGGCGGTAACAGACCATGAAAACGGCGTTTCATCCCTTAATTTTTTATAATCCGGCTTATACATGAATTTATTCCTTTTTTTAATAATAGGGTCTACATAAGCTTATTATAAACTTTATTTCTGCCTGTTGCAATGGATTTTACAGGCGCAAAATTGTATTATAGGCGCATCAGGTTGAGCTTATCTTGCAGAAATTCGTTATTTTGACAGGATAAACAGGATACAAAAGTGGTTTTGGGTAGTGCCGGGAGCAGCCTTGCTCCGGCACAGAGAGCGTTAAAGCCGGGTATAAACTTTGCCGGTCACGGTGCGAGGCCGCACTCGCAACTGCTAAAATTCCCGGCGGAGCCGGTTAAGTTCAAGTCCCCCTTTCCCCCAAATAATACGACTTAAATGGCATCGGCATCCGGGGGAATTTTATTCCGGTATTCAGACGGGGTATATCCGGTCATTTTTTTGAACCACCGGCAGAAATATCCGCTGTCTTCAAAACCAGCTTCCGCCGCTATTTCATAAATGCTTGCAGATGCTTTCCTGAGTAGGACACAGATGATTTTAAGGCGTTGTTTTTCCCAGTATTTCTGCGGCGAGACGCCGAATATTTTCCTGAAATTGCGGTTCATCTGGCTTTTGCTGAGACGGCATACCGTTGTGAGCGCGGCAGCGTCGAACTTGTGAAGTTTGGGTTGTTCGAGGAACGCCCGGACTTTCTGTATACGTGAATCCTGCACATGCCCGGATACGTTTGTGAGCTGATTTTCTGCCAGATGTCTTAATATGATTTCATGGGCGTGCGCGTCGGGCAGTCCCGTGCCGGGAGCCTGATGGATATTTTTTATTTCAAGCAGTTTTTCCCGGCACCATGGGAAATATGGAGGCGTGAAAATCACCGGCAGGTTTTTCTGGTTTTCGAAAAGCGTATCGTCCTCAAGCCACAGTTTGTAATGGATATTCATCATTTCGAAACCGGCGCAGATATTCATGGTAAACGGGGTAAATTGAGGAACGGCGACAACATTCCCGGCCTTGATCGGATATGGCCGGTTCCCGATGGTGATCGTTCCTTTGCCCCGGCAGACATGGATCAGGTGCGAATCGCTGTTCAACTGAATATTGCCGGAATCGCTTTTTACCGGGTGGTAAATATAACAGAAACTGATAAGTTGAAATTTATGTTTGTTTAAGATCGCAAGTTCCATAAGCAGTCAGGATTCAGGGTTTCAACTCAGGGGTATTTTCCAGCAGGCGGGTTATGGCGTCGGATGAGAAGCCGCGATACGCGAGGAAACGATATGCTTTCTGGCGGCGTTTGTTCATGTCCGGTTCATTGAGTAAACCGCGCAGTTTCCCCGCCAAGGCCCGTTGCGCGTTTTCGTATTCATTGTCCGTTATTTCGTTCAGGGCTTTTTCAATATCGGTTTCAGACAGACCTTTGTCGCGAAGCTTCATTTTTATTTTGAACGGCCCTTGTCCCTGGCCGCTTAATTCCGCGGCGTAGTCTTCCGCGAACTGCCCGTCGTCAAGAAGGTTGAGGCGTCGGCATTCGGAAATGACAGTCTCAATATCGTGGGAAGAAAATTTGCGTTTGTACAGCTTGTTCCGCAGTTCCTGCGTGCTATGGGCGCGCCGGGCGAGCAGGTCATAAGCTTTTTTCAGAACTTCGTTATTTCCCATTGTTATCCTTCCCGGCCTTCCGGTAAAGTTCTTCAGCGGCTTTATACTTTTTCTGGGCAAGCAGGGATTGACGGTAAAAAAAGTAATATTTGGGTTTCAAGTCAGCCATATCTTTCGGATCGATGCTTTTGAAGAGAGCTTCGGCTTTTCCCGGTTCGCGGGTGAAAAAATACGCGATTCCCAGATAATAGCGGTATGCCGGATTATCCGGAGATTTTTGCAAGGCCGGAATTAATATGGCTTTAGCTTTTTCCGGTTTGCGGCATTTCAGGAACGTGTCGGCGAGATTTATCACCGTCATCTGTTTCCAGGGAGCCAGTTCATACGCTTTAATGAACCAGGGCAGGGCGGCAGCCGGATTACCGGCCTTGTGCTGCATGCCTATGCCGTAGGAAACGAAATCCGAGGCCCGCAGGAAACTGTTCAAAGGCAAGTTAATATATGCGGTCAGGAGCCAGATAATTATCGGCATCGCCGCCAAAAGCGTTTTCCCGGCGCGTTGGTACTTTGCGGCCGTAAACAGCGGATATGGGGCGAGCATGCAGAATACCGGAATAAGAACCAGGCGATAGCGGGCGAGCGGGACGAAAATACACAGCGGAATCATGTAGGAAAAGATGAATACGAACAAGATACTTTCCTTGCGTAGAATACCGCCGTTGAAAAGCAGCATGATCAACGCCGTTACCGCCAGCGGGATAATGAGATAAGGCCCGACCAGGTATTTCAGGGGAAACAGTTTATATTTCAGGAAATAATAATTTACGTTATTAGGGGTTTCAGAAGCGGAAAAAACCGCCGGCGCTTTGTTGAGCATATTCAGCGGCAGCCGGAGCATTCTACCGGATTTTGAGGGAGTTTGTCCGGTCGGGACAGGGGCTGACGGGGCGTTCAAGTCCGTTGGCTGGGTTTTGCCGCTGACTTTGGCGATATAATTGAGCCTCGGTACCGGAAAGGGCATGAAAATACGTTTACCGGCGACAGGGACGATGCCGTTGAATATCGATGCCGGAATGAATACGTTCAATATTCCAAACGCCAGGAAAACCGTATGAACGAGGACCTTTTTCCTGCTGCCGGGTTTTTTGAACAATGCCGCGATTATCCAGAGCGAGGCAAGCCCGCAGAAAGGCAGGGCGTTGATCCGGCAAACGCAGGCGAGCGCCAGAAATATCCCGCATATCCACAAGGAGCTTCGCGAAAAACGGCGTTTATGCGCCCATAATACCGCGGCCAGCGACAAGAGGGCGAAAAATAAAAGGATACTTTCTTTCAACACCAATACCTGATACATCATGGCCGGGGCGTACAGGGCGGCGAACAGCCCGGAGAGCATTGCCGGATAAGGTTTACCCCAGACTTTAAGCGCACACCAGGCGGTAAGCGGCGCAATAATAACGCCGCCGATAAGCTGGAGAATAACCACGGCTTCGGGGCAGGGGGTTCCGTTGTTGAAAAATAATATCGCAGCCAGGAGCGCGCGGTACAAAGCGACTACTTCTTCGCCGTCGTAAAACATTTTGCCGGTCTGGAGTACGCTTTGCATGTCAAGTCCGGAGATATTGCAGTACCAGCGGACGGGGGAAGACCACCAGTTTTGCAGCAGCAATGCCCTGACCAGCAAAGCGGCCGCGACAGGCAGCGCATAAACAAACAGCTTGATTTTCGCTTTAAATTTCATCTCAAAGAAGTTTATTGAGTGTGGTGCAGGCCTGTTGGAATTGTTGTTTCTGTTTTGCCTTGGATGAAACAGCTTTCAGATATCCTTTCAACGCTTCGAAATAAGCTTTCATCGAATCCGCTTTTTTCGCTTTTTTAAGATATTCCGCCGCTTTTGAATAGTTGCCCTGGCATAGTTCAGCGCCGGCGGCGATCAGCATACCGTTATTGGAAAGTTTTCCTGAGCCCAGCGTGGTCAGGCTTTTGCCGTATTTATCCTGAAGCAGCAGTGCCATGGCCAGTTTTTCCCGGTACTCCGTGTTTTCCGGCATCAGCTTGTGAAGCTGGCCAAAGTACCAGGATGCGGAAGCCCAGTCTTTGTTCTGTGCGGCTTCACTGGCCGGTTTCTGGAGGAACAGTACCATTTCCGAGTTATCCGCCTGTTTTTTGGGGAGGGCGTCCTCAAGAAAAACGTCCGGTTTGGCGCCGAGTTTACGGGCTTTGCGGTAGGATTCAGCGGCGGCGTCCATAAGATCAGGATGATAAATCGCTATGATCTGGGCGCGAGTCAGATATGCCTGAGGATTATCAGGAGACAATTTAATCGCCGCTTCCAGATTATCCAGGGCGGCGGTGGTTTTACCAGCCCCGGCCTGGGCATTGGCGTATGTGGTCAGCAGTTCATAATTTTTAGGATTTTTGTTCAGGGCTTTTTTCAGAATTGCGGCGGCGTCGGCAAATTTTTTCTCTTTAATAAGTATTTGCGAATAAACGGAAGCGGTTATAGTGTCATCAGGGGCAAGCGCGTAGGCTTTCCTGAGTAACCCGGCGGCTTCCGCAATTTGTCCGCGCCGGTATAGAATGTTTCCGAGACGGCGGTTGACTTCCGCGTTGTCCGGTTTGGCGGTGAGGAACTTCCTGTAGTTCCATACCGCGACTTCTTCGGCATCTTCATTTTCCGCTTTTATGCCGTCAGCCAGGAGTTTTTTCGGGTCTGTCGGTTGAGCGGTCGCCACTTGTTCGGTATATTTGGTTGCGGCCGGGCTGCTTTTATGCGCGGCGGCGGTTTTCCCGGCGCTGACGTTTCTGAGTATTTGTATGGTTTTATTGGCGTCTTGGAGTTTCTCGCGCAACTGGGTTATTTGAGTGCTTGCAAGAGTCAGTTTATTATTGTTTTCAGCCATATCCTGATTTTGTTTTTGCAGGGCGATAAGCCTTTTTTCGCTTTCCTTGAGTTTCTCCTGATATTCTTTGCGTTTTTTGGCCAAGGCCTGCGCGTGGTTTGCGGCGAGAAGTTCATTTTCCTTACGCAGCTTATCATTTTCCTTTTTCAGGGCTTGGGAACTTTCGGTTTCCTTGGCGAGAAGTTGTTTGTCGGCTTTGATTTCGCTGTTTAGTTTTTTCAGGGTTGTATAGTTTTTCTGCAGTTCCCCGTATTTGCTTTCGATGCCGTCAAATTTAACTTTCAAGTTCTTGTGAGCGACATTTTTCTTATCCAGTTTCTTATTCAGTTCCCGTATTTGCTGGTTAAGGGAACTTATATTCTGGAGATCTGAATTTTCGCGGGTTTCCAGTTTTTTCTTGGTCCATTCGTATTTTTCGCTGTAGTTTTTCACGAGGTCTTCGGCTTTAGCCACTTTATTTTGAAGCATTTTGATTTCTTTGTTGCTGTCTTTCTGGATAAGCAGCAACTGATCATAGCTTTTCCGCAGCAGTTGGTATTCCTTGTCGACGGTTCCCCGCTGAGTATTGAGCTCCTGCAAAGTTTTCTTGAGTTCAACTTCAGCAATGTTGTTTTGGCGTACCATTGAGTTCAACTGCTGCATTTCGCGGATATTTTTTTCATTTTCCTTTTTCAGCTCGTTGTATTTTTTCGTTACGAGCTGATTAGCCTTGATTATTTCCTGCTGAAGTTCATTTTGGTTGCCGCTTTTTTCCCGCAACTGTTTGAGCCATTCGTTTAATTTTGTGATTTCCTTATTTTTTTCTTCCAGGTTTGCCGCAAGCTGTTTGCTTTGAGTTGCGGCGCTTTCCAGTTTGTTCAGCGCGTCCTGGGTTTTTTCGGCCTCAATTTTCTGCAGTTCATTCGCTTTTTTGACTTTGTAGTTAAGGTTATCCACGAGCTTTTTGAATTCTTTAATACTGTTTTTCGTTTCAGTTTTATATCGATAAAGAGTGGCCATTTCGTCGTTCAGTTCTTTTTCCTTATCTTCCTGGAGTTTGAGGCGTTGGGAGAGGGTGTCATTTTTGATTTTTATATCCACAAGCTGGGCTTTAAGGCGTTTTTCGTTTACTCCGGGCTTGTTTTGCTGTTCCTGAAGATTGGAGTATTTTTCCTGGAGCAGTTTATATTCTTCTCCGAGAATCCTTTTTTCGCGCATCAGATCCTCAATTTGTTCGGTATTGCTTTTTTGTCGCTTGACTCTTTGTTTGAGGTCATTGAGTTCGATAAGGGCCGCAAAAAGTTTCTTTTTATAGTTGACCAGTTCCGCTTTGACATTTTGAAGTTCGGCGCTCGTTTCCCTTGTTCGTTCAAGAGCTGCGGCGTTTGTTCGCGGCGGAGGCGTGCCTACTTTTTTCATAAGCTTGTTTATTTCGCGTTCGCATATTCTTATGCGTCCGTTGATAACCTGCTGGTTCCAGTTTGGCCGGGCTTTTTTTACGCTGTCGAAGTATTGATAAGCTTTCCGGTAAGCTTCAAGCGCGTTGCTGTTTTCGCCTTTTTCCTGGAGCCTTTCGCCCTTTTCAGAATAGGCGTGACCTTTGCGCCATGCCGCCCATGGCGAAAACTCTTCTTCATCTTCGCTGTTGTCTTCTGCTCTAAGTTCAGGTATGGCGGCTGTTATAAATAAACAAGAGACAAAAAGCGCAGTTAAAAAATATTTTTTCATATATCACTTCCGGATTTAAAGTCCTGAATCCATATTCTAACGTTTTTCTGACATTTTTATAATATAACTGTTTAAACAATAAAATCTAGGAATTTTTTTTCATATATGCCATTGATCGTTACCGTGAGTTGAGTATTGCCCTGTTCATCATGCCTTGCGTCAAGTACTTTGCCTTTGGCGTAGGCGAAGGCGATCAGATCGTGATATTGCGGCGGAATGTGCAGACTCAACGTTTTGACGTCGGTTTTCGAGAAGCTTATCATTCGCATCAGTAATTCTTCAATGCCTTTGCCGGTTGCCGCCGAAATAAAAACGCCGCCCGGAAATAATCCCCGTGCTCTGGCGATTAAAACGGGATCGCTTTGCAGGTCTATTTTGTTGAACGCGACGAGGATATCTTTGTCTTCGGCGCCGAGTTCTTTGAGTACGGACAGGGTTGTTTCCCAATGTTCTTCAACATATGGACTGCTTATATCGAGCACCAGTATGAGAAAGTCCGCGATAACGGCTTCTTCAAGGGTTGATTTAAAGGACGCCACCAGGTTATGGGGCAGTTTCCTTACGAAACCGACCGTATCGGTCAGGAGTATGTCCTGATTATTGGGCAGGGTTACTTTTCTGGTGGTGGGGTCCAGGGTTGCGAAGAGTTTATCTTCGGCAAGAATGTCTGAACCGGCGAGCCGGTTCAGGAGGGAAGATTTCCCGGCGTTGGTGTAGCCTACGATAGCGGCGGCCGGCAGTTCATGTCTTTTGCGGTTTTTTCTTTGAGTTGCGCGTTGTCGGGATACTTCCTTCAATTCCTTTGTAAGCGCGGAGATACGTTTTTGAACCAAACGGCGGTCAACTTCTATTTGCTGTTCGCCTTCGCCCCTGGTGCCTTTGGCTCCGCCGCGCTGCCGGGAAAGGTGTGTCCAGGCGCGGGTAAGGCGGGGGAGGGAGTATTGAAGGCGGGCGAGTTCGACTTGCAGTCTGGCTTCGCGGGTGGATGCGCGGGAAGCGAAAATATCCAGGATTACTTCCTGTCGGTCAATAACGCACAAACCTGACAATTTTTCCCAGTTGCGCTGTTGTGACGGGGATAATTCGGAATCGAAAATTATACAATCGCCGTCAAGTTCCCGGACTTTTCCGACGATTTCTTCGGCTTTTCCCGAACCGACATAGTAATGCGGCATTATTTTTTTTAAAGGTA